>JBLHKG010000231.1:0-4899 GCA_047619835.1 Alphaproteobacteria bacterium | reverse complement strand
GGTCAAACGGCGACCGAAATAACCGAGCGTTGGGCGATGGACAAAATGGCGATCAGCCGCGCACTCCAGCGGCTGGAATCCGCCGGACATATCCGGCGTGACCGCAACCAGCAGGACCGGCGGAGCTATCGCCTGTCGCTCACCGAAGATGGTAAAATCCTGCATGACCGGATTCTGCCGGGAGCAACCGCCCGTTACCGGGATTTCATGAGCTGTCTGAACGCGCAGGAAATCAGCCAGCTACGCAATGCCCTGCATAAGCTGATCGACCACGCAAAGGAGACAACCAAATGGCCCTGAAACGCATGTTGCTTGAGATTGGCATGGGGAACGACCTCCATGGAGGAGATTATACCAAGGCCGCGATCCGCGCTGTCCAGGACGCAGTCCATCACAGCTCGATGAACATGGTGCGCTCGCTCGGCGTGTCGCGCGACGATGTGCATGTCGAGGTCAATATCGGCGTGCAGGAGCCTGACAAGGTCGATGCCGCGGCCGTCGCGGCGACCCTGCCGATGGGTAAGGTCACCGTCAATGTCGTCAAGGGCGGGCTCGATATCGTCGACGCCGAGGCCGATGACATTGCCTGCGTCGCAACGGCGGGGATCGTCGTCCGCATCGACATTCCCTGAGGCAGGCGAAATGCTTGAGCTGTATCATTCAGGCCTGACCGCCTGTTCGAAAAAGACCCGGTTGTGCCTGCGGGAAAAGGGGCTCGATTATGTCAGCCATTACATCGATCTCAGCCGGTTCGAGCATCACACGCCGGAATATCTCGCGCTCAATCCCAACGGGCTGGTGCCGACGCTGGTGCATGACGGCGCGGTGATCATCGAATCCACTGTCATCAACGAGTATCTCGAGGATGTCTTCCCGGAGGTCCCGCTACGTCCGGCCGATCCGGTCGCCCGCGCCCGCACCCGTGTCTGGGCCAAACTTGCCGACGAAGCGCTGGGGCCCAACATGATTGTCACGTTTTCGTCCGATGGCGGGATCGGCAAGGCCGCGCGCGGCCTGGACGACAAGCAGCTCGACGAAGTCATGAGCCGAATCCCGCTGATCGAGCGGCAGAACGTCATTCACAAGATCACCCGCGGCGGCGGGTTTACCAAGGAAGAGTTCGCCGCTGCCCATAAAAAGGCAGGCTTCATTCTCGACAAGGCAGAGACGGCGCTGGAAGACGGTCCCTGGCTGGCCGGATCAAGCTATTCACTGGCCGATATAAACATGGTGCCCTTCATGCATCGCTATCGTCAGCGCGTCGTGCCCGATCTGTTTACGCCCGAGCTTGTGCCGCGCCTCTGCGAGTGGTTTGACCGCATCATGGCGCGCCCCGCAGTGATCGATACTTTCGCCGAGTCCGAGGAGACACGTCCCTCGTCCAATTAAATCGCGTGCCGCGTGAAAGGAGCCCCCTATGAAAGGTACCGCACCCGTTCGGGTCCAGGGACCGGATGAGCCCATCCTCGGCAGATTACTGCGTGAGGCCGGGCTGGATGAGCCGCCGCTGTGGAAATCCCGTCCGCCGGAGACAAAGGCGCGGATGGCGCGCTGGAAGGAACTCGGCAAGGTTCGTAACGGCCCGGTAAATCCGGATCGGACAGAAATCACCGATGTCGCGGCGGCGACGGAATCGTTCAAGCAGAGGGCGCTCGATCTCGGCGCCACTGTGGTAGGCGTTGCCCGGCTCACCCCCATCATGGTCGCCGAGGGTGTCGATATTTCACATGAATTCATTTTCGGCCTGGTGGTCGGCGAGAATTATGAGGCGTCGCTCGGCGGGCCGCGCTCGATCGAGACCGAATCGACCAGCACCTATGTGCGCTGTGCCGAGATTTCGACCGAGCTGGCCCTTCATGTCCGCCAAATGGGCTATGACGCAACCGCGCACCATAATGGCGGCGACGACATCATGGCGCTGCCGGCACTATATGCCGCCGGGTTCGGCGAGCTTGGCAAGCATGGCAGCCTGATCCATCCCGAGCTGGGCGCCGGCTTCCGCCCCGGTTTCGTCACCACCTCGATGCCGCTCACCATCGACGCACCGCTCCATTTCGGCGTTCAGGAGGTTTGTTCCAAATGCAATATCTGCACGATGAACTGTCCTGCCGATGCAATTCCGCCGCCCGACGATTACATCACCACCGAGGGGGTCAAAAGATGGCTCACCGATGTCGAGAAATGCTACACCGTGTCGCGGCTGCGCGAGCAGTACTGCCATATCTGCGTCGATGTGTGCCCCTATGTGCACAAGGCGAATGGAGACGCGGAGAAAAAGGCGCTCTATAAACAATATATGGGCGTCCGTAAAAAGGTCGGGTATCGCACACCGGCCTGGTGGCCGGAGGATCCGCCGCCACATGTAAAAAAGGCGCTCTCCCAGTAATTCTGGGGCGAATAATCCTGCTAGAAAATATCTGCCGGAAAAAATTGTATGACTGAGTGGTTGAGTGCCGGCATCGCCCCCTTTGCCGGGCTGGAATGGTGGATCATTGCCGCCGTGGCCGCAATACATCTGTTCGGCGCATTCGTGCGCGGCGCCTTCGGATTCGGCTCTAACATGCCGGTCGTCATCATGACGACCTATTTGCTGGGACCGCACCATGCGGTGGTGCTGGCCCTGATGACCACGGTAATTGCACAGGGGCATTTGATCCCGCAGGGTCTGCGCTCGGCAGACTGGCCGGTAGTGAAAACGTTGTTCATCGGCATCATCGCCGGCACCGCGGTGGGCACCTGGATTTTCACCACCCTCTCACCTGAAAAGCTGGTGCTCACGCTGGGTTTTCTGATCTCAGCGGTGGTTGCCTTCGACACGCTGAAAATAGTCGAGAAACTGACCCGGAAATTCGATCTCCGCTCCTGGCAGATGACCTCCGGGTTCTCCTTTATCGGCGGCACGCTTGGCGGGCTGAGCGGCGCCGGCGCGTTCTATTTCCTGGTGGTCTATCTGAAACATGCCTGCAAGACGCCCGCTGCGCTGCGCGGCACCAACGTGCTGCTGTCGGCCCTGACCATGGTCATCCGCTTTGCAGCTCTGTCGATGGTCGGACTAATCACCCCGACCATCGTCACAGAAGGGTTGCTGCTGGGGCCCGTCGTGTTTCTCGGAACATGGCTCGGCACCCACGCCTTCGGCCGCTCGACGCCTACCGGGTTTTACCTCGGGCTGCAGATCCTGCTGCTGGTCGGCGCCGCCGGGCTGATCGTCAAGGGAATCGCGCAGCTTTAGCGGGAGGCCGCCACTTGAATCGCCTGCCAAACCCGCAAGGGCGTCGCCGGCATCGTGATATCGGAGACACCGAGCGGACGCAGCGCGTCGACGATGGCATTGATCAATGCGGCAGGCGCGGGCGTCGTGCCGCCTTCCCCGCCGCCTTTGACGCCAAGCCGGTTGCCCTTGGTCGGGGCATTTTCGACATGTTTCGTGACAAAAAACGGCAGATCGTCGGCGCGCGGCATAGCGTAATCGAGGAACGACGCGCCGCGCGGCTGGCCGGTCTCGTCGTCATAGGCGAGGTCTTCCAGCAGCGCCTGGCCGACGCCCTGCGCAATGCCGCCATGGGTCTGACCTTCGACGATCATCGGGTTGATGGCGCGCCCGACATCGTCAATCGTGGTCCAGGCGACAATTTCCACCACACCGGTTTCCGGATCGATTTCCACCTCGGCGACTGCGCAGCCGGTCGGAAAGGCCGGAATGCGCCCCCGGAAACTTTCCGCCGCATCGAGCACGTTTTCCGAGGCAAGTTGATACAGCCCGATGGAGCGATCGGTTCCGGCAATCGTGAACCGGCCCGCCGCATAGGCCAGATCGGCCTCCGCCACTTCCAGCGCTTCGGCAGCCCGCGCCCGGCCGGTCGCCAGAATATTTTCGCAGCCCTGCACCATCAGCGCCCCGGCGATCCGCATCGAGCGGTTGGAATGGGTTCCGCCGCCATCCGGCAGGCGCGCGGAATCGCCCTGAATGATCGTTACATCATCAAATGGCAGATCGAGATATTCGGCGACCACCTGGGCAAAGCTGGTTTCATGCCCCTGGCCGTGGCTCTGGGTTCCGACATCGACTTCAACCGAGCCCCTGGGATCGATCTTGATGTGGCAGGCCTCACGCGGAAAACCGACGGGTGTCTCGATATAGTTGGATACGCCCAGCCCGCGCCGCCTGCCGCGCGCCTCCGCCTCCTTTTGCCGGGCCGCGAAACCCGCCAAATCGGCAAGGTCGAGCGCCGCCGCCATATTCTCGTGAAACGCGCCGCATTCGTAGGTCAGACCGATAGGGTTGAGATAGGGCAGCTTGTCCTGCGGGATCAGATTGAGCCGGCGCAGCTCCATCCGGTCGATGCCGGTCCGGGCGGCGGCTTCATCGATCAGCCGTTCGATGTTGAACATCGCTTCCGGACGCCCCGCCCCGCGATAGGGACCGGTCGGCAGCGTGTTGGTCAGCACCGCCCGCGCCCGCACCTTTGCGCAAGGGATGTCATAGATACTGGCAACCAGAAACACGCCATTGGAAAGCGGCACAAACGACATGGTGTGGGCGCCGATATTACTCAGATGATCGATATCGAGGGCAAGAAACCGGCCGTCGGCATCGAGCGCCAGTCTTGCGGTCGTGGCCAGATCGCGCGCCTGCATGTCTGACAGAAAGGACTCGCTCCGTGTCCCCACCCAGCGGACCGGCCGGCGAAGGCGCTGCGCCGCCCAAACCACCAGGGCGAACTCGGCAAACAGCCAGTTGCGCATGCCGTAACCGCCGCCGACATCCTCGCACACCACCCGGACATATTCGGGATCACAGCCCAGCAGCGCGACCAGCTGATCCTTCAGCCGATGCGAGCCCTGGCTACCGGCGATCAAGGTGAAGCGCCCGCTCGTCTCATCATAGAGCCCGGTCGC
>JBLHKG010000230.1:0-4920 GCA_047619835.1 Alphaproteobacteria bacterium | reverse complement strand
AGAAAAATTTCAAAAAAGAATGAACGATCAAGCTAATTTAGCTAAATTTTTAACAAATTCAGTGATTTATCTGGAATTTTCCACAAAAATCAGTCCTTCGGCGGCGGTAGCACCACGCGAATGTGGAGCTCTTCCAGCCGGTCGTCGGGGACCGCCGCAGGCGCCGCCATCATCAGATCCTGCGCCTGCTGGGTCATTGGGAACATCGTGACCTCGCGAATATTTTGTTCGCCTGCCAGCAGCATGACGATCCGGTCGATGCCGGGCGCCGATCCACCATGCGGCGGCGCGCCGAATTTGAGCGCATTGAGCATGCCGCTAAACCGGGTTTCGACCTCTTCCTTGTCATAGCCGGCGATCGAAAAGGCCTTGTACATGATCTCGGGGAGATGATTCCGGATCGCGCCGCTCGACAGCTCAATGCCATTGCAGACGATGTCGTATTGATACGCCAGAATATCCAGCGGATCCTTTGTTTCCAACGCCTCAAGTCCGCCTTGCGGCATAGAGAACGGGTTGTGGCTGAACTCCATTTTTTTGGTGCGCTCGTCCAGCTCGAACATCGGATAATCGACGATCCAGCAGAATTCGAAGCGATTTTGGTCGATCAATCCCAGCTCATTGCCGATCCGGTCACGCGCCTGCCCGGCAAAGCGCTCCGCCGCCGCCTGTGGCGCGCAGGCAAAAAACACGGCATCGCCATCGACCGCGCCGGTTGCTTCTTTCAGCGCCGCCATGCGATCCGCATCAAGGAATTTGGCGATTGGGCCCTTACCCTCGCCGCCCTCAAAAATGATATAGCCGAGCCCGCCGGCCCCTTCAGCACGCGCCCAGTCATTCAGCTTGTCAAAGAAACTGCGCGGCTGCGCGGCTGCGCCCGGCGCGGGAATCGCCCGAACGACGGCGCCCTTGGCAATTGCCCCGGCGAAGATCTTGAAATCGGTTCCGTTCCACACCTCGGTGACGTCGGCCATGACGATGGGATTCCGCAGATCGGGCTTGTCGGAGCCGTATTTGAGCATCGACTCCGCATACGGAATGCGCGGAAATGGCGCCGCCGACACCGAGCGTCCGTCGGCAAATTCCTCGAAAATCCCGTGGAGAACCGGTTCAAGCGCGGCGAACACATCGTCCTGGGTGACAAACGACATCTCGACATCGAGCTGATAAAACTCGCCGGGTGAGCGGTCAGCCCGCGCATCCTCGTCGCGGAAACACGGCGCGATCTGAAAATAGCGGTCAAAGCCGGCGATCATGATCAGCTGCTTGAACTGCTGAGGCGCCTGGGGCAGCGCATAAAACTGACCGGGATGCAGACGGCTCGGCACCAGAAAATCGCGCGCGCCTTCTGGCGAGGTCGAGGTCAGGATCGGCGTCTGGAATTCGGTAAAGCCCTGATCGACCATACGGCGCCGTATGGAAGAGATAATTTCTGACCGTAGCGTGATGTTCCGGTGAATACGCGCCCGGCGAAGATCGAGAAAGCGATAGCGAAGCCGGATTTCCTCACCATAATCGTCATCCGAATTGACCTGCAGCGGCAGGGTTTCTGCAGCCCCCAGCACTTCCACCTCGCGGATCACAATTTCGATCGCACCGGTCGGCAGATTGGGATTGATGGTCTCGTCGCTCCGCGTGACCACGTCGCCGGTGACACAGATCACCGATTCGAGACGAACCGCCTCAAGGATCGGGAAAACCGGGCTCGAAACATCGACAACGCATTGGGTGAGACCGAAATGGTCTCGGAGATCGATAAACAGCAAATTGCCGTGATCCCGCTTGCGGTGGACCCAGCCGGAAATACGCGCCGGCGCCCCGGCATGATCGATTTTCAGCTCGTTGCAGTTATGGGTTCTATATCGATGCATTTTGGTTTTCTGACTCTGGAAATGGGTTGCGCGATGAGCACGGGAAAGGCCATGGAACGCCCTGTTCTGTCAAGACTCTTGGCTCAATTGCGATGAACGGTAGCAGACAAAGGGAAGCGGCTCCCCTACAATTATTTTCCCGGCCAATGATCATCCTCAAGCGAGTGACCATCCCATGAGCGAAACACGCAAGCTGCACTTCGGCGCCTTTATGCGGCCGGTCACAATACATGTCGGCGCCTGGCGCTATCCCGGTGCCTATGCCGATGCCAATTTCAATTTCGCCCATATCGTGAAATTCGCGCAAAAGCTCGAAGAGGGAAAGTTCGACGCGTTTTTCATGGCCGACCATCTCGCGGTGCTGAACATGCCGATGGAAGCCCTGATGCGCTCCGCCACGCCGACATCGTTCGAGCCGATGACCCTGCTGCCCGCCCTCGCCATGGTGACCAAACATCTTGGGCTGGTTGCCACCGGTTCGACCACCTATGACGAGCCGTTTCACGTCGCGCGGCGGTTTTCCTCGCTCGACCATATCAGCGGCGGGCGCGCTGGCTGGAACGTGGTGACCACGTCAAACCCCAACGCGTCGATGAATTTCGGGCGCGACGATCAGATGGAACATGACGAGCGCTATAGTCGCGCGCGGGAATTCTTCGATGTCGTCACCGGACTGTGGGACAGCTGGGCCGATGACGCCTTCATCCGCGATCAGGAAAGCGGCATCTTTTTCGACCCCGCCAAGATGCACGTGCTCAATCATGAAGGAAAATATCTCAAGGTCCGCGGGCCGCTGAATATCGGGCGGCCGGTGCAGGGCTGGCCTGTCATTGTCCAGGCGGGCTCATCGAACGCCGGACGGCAGCTGGCGGCCGAGACCGCCGAGGCGGTTTTTACCTCTCAGGCGACCATCGACCTCGCCCAGGAATTCTATGCCGACGTAAAGACCCGCATGAAGAAAGTTGGGCGCAATCCGGAACATATGAAAATCCTGCCGGCCTGCATGGTGGTGATCGGCGATTCACTGGAAGAAGCGAAGGCCAAGCGCGCAAAGCTGGATTCACTGGTCCATTACGAAAGCGCCATCGCCGCCCTGTCGATCTCACTCGGCACCGATGCGTCCAAATTTGATCCCGACGGTCCCCTGCCGAAAATCCCCGAAACCGAAGCCGGCCAGAGCAGCCGGGAAAAAGCGATCAAAATCGCCGAACGCGAAGGGTTGACGGTGCGCCAGCTCGCCCAGCGGATGGGCGGCCATTCCAGCCTCTGCCTGCTCGGCACGCCGGAGGAGATCGCCGACGAGATGGAAGAATGGCTGACCGGCAACGCCTGCGACGGCTTCACCATCCAGTTCCCCTATGTTCCCGAGGGTATCGACGATTTTGTCGACCGGCTTGTTCCCGTCCTCCAGCAGCGCGGCCTGTTCAGAACCGAATATGAAGGCACGACCCTGCGCGAAAATCTCGGCCTGCCGCGACCGAAGAACCAGTTTTTTCCGGACTCATAAAACTAAAATCAAGCTCCACCGCTGGCCTTTTCCAGCCGTTCGACGAACGATTGCCGCCACCCCGGCGACAGCGCCTCTATGCCGAGCGCCTTCTCGGCACCGTCCATATTGTCAGGATCGAAATAGAGCAGATGCATCATGTCGCGGATTGTCATGCGATTTTTCGCCTCGCCAATCCGCTCGAATTCATCACCGGCGCCGATTTCGCCCGGCTCCACCACCCGTAAATAGAACCCGGTTCGGCAGGCCTCGGCGAAGCGTTTGTGGAAGTCGGCAATGCCCATGAGAATGCCGAGCTTGAAGCACGGCACACGCGGCTGGGTCACCTCGACGATTGCGCTGCCGATCCGAAAGATATCGCCGACGCAGATGACATCGTCTTGCATCCCCGCGACGGTAAAATTTTCACCGAACTGCCCTGCGGCGGCAAAATCGGAGCGGCCAAGCTCATCTGCCCAATAGCGATAATTCTCGGTCGAATAGACGTAAACGGCCTTATGGATTCCGCCGTGGCCCTGTAAATCAGCCTGCCCGTCCCCGTCGAGATTGAGCGTCCTCAATAACCGCCGGTCGGAAACCGGCGTCTTGAAGATCCCGGTGAGGGTTTTCATCTCGCGCCCCCGCCGGTCGGTATAGGAAACCTCTTTGGGCTGCCCGACGCTGACCGACAGTAATTTCATCTGAGGCATGTCATTCTCCGCACAATGGCGCCCTGCTCACTCCAGCGGTTTGAGATCGCCCAGCATGGTCGGGATCAACCCACTGACCGTCGGGTGAATATGCACCGCTCGTTGTATCACCGTGTAAGGCGCGTCGGCATACATGATATCGCACCGCTTTTACCCGGCGCGCAATTCGTATATAGCTCGGCCATGTCCTTGATTACAGAAACCGACGCGCTGGCGTCCTTTTGCGAACGTCTCAGCCATTCCGAATTCGTCACCGTCGACACCGAATTCATCCGTGACAAGACCTACTGGCCCATTCTCTGTCTGGTTCAGCTCGCAGGCGAAGACGAATTCGCGGCGGTCGATACGCTGGCCGACGGCATCGATTTAACGCCGCTGCTCGATCTCATGCGCGACGAAACGGTTCTGAAGGTATTTCACGCCGCGCGGCAGGATTTCGAAATTTTTCACCAGTTGATGGGCATGGTCCCCCAACCGGTATTCGATACCCAGGTCTCGGCCATGGTGTGCGGGTTCGGCGATCAGGTCGGCTATGAGACAATTGTCGCCAAGCTGGCCCGCGAGCGGATTGACAAGTCGATGCGCTTTACCGACTGGCAGCGCCGCCCGTTGAGCGCAAAACAGCTTGAATATGCGCTGGCCGACGTCACCCATCTGCGCGTGGTGTATCAGAAGCTGCAGGAAATCCTGGCAAAGAATGGCCGCGCCGAGTGGGTCGCCGAGGAAATGACCAGCCTGACCAGCGACGATCTCTACCGGTTCGACCCGCGCGAGGCCTGGCAACGGGTCAAATCCCGCAATCCCAAACGGCGCTTTCTCGGCATCCTGCGTGAGGTCGCGGCGTGGCGCGAGG
>JBLHKG010000229.1:0-4930 GCA_047619835.1 Alphaproteobacteria bacterium | reverse complement strand
GCAATTGCCGGGCGTCGAGCAGGTGGTCCTGTTGCCGTACGATCCGGACATGCCGTTATCCGCCGGGGATGGCATGGTTGGTCTTGATGATTTTATCGCTGGATACCCAGCGGGCGATATCGCCTTCCGTCGGCTGCCGTTCGACCATCCGCTCTATATCCTGTTTTCGTCGGGCACGACGGGGGTTCCCAAATGCATCGTCCACGGTGCCGGGGGGACGCTGATCCAGCATCTCAAGGAACATCTGCTGCAGTCCGATATTCGGTCCGGCGACCGGCTGTTCTATTTCACCACGCTGGGCTGGATGATGTGGAACTGGCTGGTCTCCGGACTGGCCGCGGGGGCCACTCTGCTGCTTTACGACGGTTCGCCGTTTCATCCTGACGGCAATGTTCTGTTTGATTTTGCCGAACAGGAGCGGATGACGCATTTCGGCATTTCGGCAAAATATATCGACGCGATCAAGAATGCCGGGCTCGATCCCGCCACGACCCATGATCTTTCCGCGCTGCGGGTGATGTTCTCGACCGGGTCGCCGCTGGCGCCGGAGAGTTTCGATTATGTCTACAGCCATGTGAAAAGAGATATCTGTCTGTCCTCGATTTCCGGCGGGACAGATATCGTCGCCTGCTTTGTTGGCGGTAATCCGATGGCGGCTGTGTGGCGAGGCGAGATTCAGGCCCGCTTTCTCGGCATGGATGTCGCGGTCTTCAACGATGCCGGCGCGCCTGTGACGGCTGAGAAGGGTGAGCTGGTTTGCCGCCGCCCGTTCCCTTCAATGCCGGTCTCGTTCTGGAACGATGCCGATGGGCTACGCTATCGCGCGGCCTATTTCGAGCGCTTTGCCGGCATCTGGTGCCATGGTGACTGGGCGGAGCAGACCGCGCGGGATGGGTTCATCATCTATGGGCGGTCGGATGCCACGCTGAATCCCGGCGGCGTGCGGATCGGCACTGCTGAAATTTACCGGCAGGTCGAACAGATCGATGCCGTCGAAGAAGCAATCGCGGTCGGTCAGGAGTGGGGGGGCGACGTCCGAATTATCCTTTTTGTCCGGCTGCGTGAAGGTATGGCGCTGGACGATGGGCTCGATGCCGCGATCCGGGCGCGCATCCGCACCGGCGCTTCGCCGCGCCATGTTCCGGCCCATATTCTACAGGTCACTGACATTCCCCGCACCAAATCGGGGAAAATTACCGAGCTCGCGGTGCGCGATGTCATACACGGGCGCAGCGTTCACAACACCGAAGCGCTCGCCAATCCCGACGCGCTGGTGCAGTTCCGCGACCGGTCGGAATTGTCACAATAGTTGTACTCTTCATCATGACCTCCTAGAATCCATCCTTTCCAGATTGCGACCGCTGCGGGGTTCGGGGGAGTCCGGTGTCTGACGATCATGTGTCTGACGATCAATGGAGACTTGACGAGTTTCGGCGTCTTCTCGAGACGTGCAGCCGCGCGGTCGTGTTTACCGGTGCGGGCATCAGCACGGAATCCGGTATTCCCGATTTTCGTAGCCCCGGCGGGATCTGGACCAAATATCAGCCGATCCAGTTCGAGGATTTCATCACTTCCGAGGACGCGCGCCGTGAATCCTGGCGGCGCAAGTTCGATGATTCTTACGGTTTTGAGGGCGCGGAACCCAATCGTGGCCATCGGGCAGTAGAGAAACTTTTCCGTGACGGAGTTGTCACCGCTGTCATTACTCAGAATACCGACGGTCTGCATCAGGCATCCGGCATTCCGGACGAATATGTAATCGAGTTGCATGGCAACAGCACCTATGCGTCCTGCCTCGAGTGTGGGACGCGCCATGAGCTTGCGCCTATTCGAGAAGCCTTTCTGGCGTCGGGCGCCCTGCCCGTTTGTCATTCCTGTGGCGGGTTGGTCAAGCAGGCGACCATTTCCTTCGGCCAGCAGATGCCCGACCAGCCGATGCGCCGCGCGCAGGAGGAAACATTGGCCTGCGATTTGTTCCTCGCCATTGGCTCGTCGTTGCAGGTCTATCCGGCGGCCGGGTTTCCCCAGACCGCCGCGCGGAACGGGGCCAGCATGGTGATCCTGAACCGCGAGCCCACCTCGCTCGACGCCCATGCCGATTTGGTGCTTAACACGGAAATCGGCCCAATTCTGGGGGACGCAGTTGGTGTCAACTAAACCTTCTCGATTATGTCTGTTAGTGTTAATGAAATGTTAATGATGTCAGTTTGTTAATGAATTTATGGCGTTATTCCCGGCACATGGCCGAAAAAAGGAAAATGGTTCAAGATACTAAAGCGATTGGTATAAAAGATCTCCGCGCACAGATTGCTGTGCTTGAAGCCGATCTGCGCCATGCGCAGCGCGACCTGCAAGAACTGCGCCACAAGGAAAGCCTCTACCGCGGACTTGTAGAGCTGGCGCCGGATGCCCTGCTGGTCCACGACGGTGATGGCCTGATCGTCTATATCAACGCTGCGGGTGCCCGGCTGTTTGGCGCGAACCGCCCGGAACAGATCATTGGCACGCTGGCGAGTCGCTATATTTATCCTGATGAGGGTAACGTCGATGACTGCGACGTCCATGCCATAATTGACCAAGACACACCGTCGACGATACTTGAGCAACGACGGCAGAAGCTCGATGGAACGTCATACATCGCCGATGTTTCGGTCGCTGAGATCCAGTGGGACGGCAAACCGGCTGCACTGGTCGTGGTACATGATGTCAGCAGTCGGCTTCACGCCCGAGCTAAATACGAATCGTCCGAGGCGCTCCGCCGCGAAGCACATCAGCGTTTGCTCGATGCGATAGAGGCGATGAACGATGGTTTTGCGCTGTTCGACGCTGATGATCGTCTCCAGGTCTATAATCGGCATTATGTCGAGGATGTCTGGGGCAAGGACGCAGATTTTATTCGGCCCGGTCTCACTTTCCATGAAATAGCTGATTATGCGATCCGCATTGGTCATTGGGACGATGCGGATGAAACCACTGCGAAGGCGATTGAAAGTGCGCTGGATCGGCACCGCAATCTACCTTCGACCAATGACATACTCTATGCCACTGGCAACTGGATGCGGCAGAGCAAAAGGCGGACACGCGACGGCGGTGTCGTCGCAGTCTATGCCGATATCTCCGAAATCAAACAAAACGAGGCGGTTCTAAAGAAAAGCGAGGCTCGTTATCGCGAGCTTCTCGAGGCGCTGCCGGACGCGGTTTTTATCCATGTCGATGAAAAGATCGCTTTTGTGAACGCGGCTGCGGTTGGTCTGTTTGGCGCCGACAATGCAGACCAAATGATCGGCCTCGACTCTTTGAGTCTGGTCCCCGAGGAGATGCGTGATCTTCATCGGTCCCGGCGGGACAAAACCATTACCGAGCAGACAAGGCTGTCGCCGGTCGAGCAGACCCGTTTGCGGCTCGACGGTAGTGTCATCGACGTTGAAACGATCGCCACCTATATCGAATGGGAAGGAAAACCCGGCTATCTGGGGGTGGTGCGCGACATCACCGAACGCAAACAGGTGCAGCGCCAAACGAGGGAAACCGAACGCCGGTATTCGGCCGTCGTCGAGTACATGCCGGGCGCGGTGTTTCAGCGGGTGCTGGCGCCGGATGGCACGCTTGGTTTCTCCTATATCAGCCCGGGTATTTTTGACATTCTGGGCCATACGGCCCAGGAAATCATGGCAGATGGGCAGCAGATGGTTGACAGTGTGCTGCCTGAATTCAGGGAGGAATATTTTGCCCTGATCAATGAGTCGGCCCAAAATCTGACGCCACTGGATATTGAGATCCCGCTTCGTGATAAAGCAGGAACCCCGCGCTGGGTCCGGGCATCCGGGCACCCGCGGCGCCGGAAAGACGGCGCCGTCGTCTGGGACGGCATAATCACCGACATCACGGAACAGAAACGCGCCGAGCAGCGTGCCCAGCAGGCCCATCAATGGTTGCTGGCCGCCATCAGCGTACTGTCCAGCGGATTCATGCTGTGGGATCAGGACGATCGTCTGATTCTCTGGAATGAACAGGTAAAATCTTATCATCCCGACCCCAATATTTTCCGCGAAGGGACCTCTTTCGAGGATCTGATTGCGGGGCCGTATGGTGACGTACTCCAGCGGCAGGGTGAGGAAGAAGCGGCACGCTGGATCACGAAGCGGCGCGATCAGCACAGGCTTGCGAGCGGCGCCCACGAGTTTCAGACTCGTGAGCACCGCTGGCTGGTGTTGACCGAACGCGGAACGCCCGACGGTCAGATTGTGACTCTGATTTCCGATGTCACCGAGCGCCGCGAGAGCGAGGAACGGCTCAAGGAAAGCGATGAACGGTACCGGGCGCTGGTGAACCTGCTGCCGGATGCGGTCTATGTCCACCGAGACGGCGTCATTGTGCTGTCAAACGGGGCTGCAAATACCTTGTTCGGGGCGGAATCGTCCGACGATCTGGTTGGGCTGACCTTGATGGAGCTGACGCATCCCGAATTTCGCGATGTCGTCACGCAGCGCGTTGCTATGCTGGCTGAGCCCGGTACGCGAACCGTCTTCATGCGTCAGAAGCGATTGCGGCTGGATGGCTCCTGGTTCTGGGCCGAAGTCGCGGCCGCCGCATTCGAATGGGACAATACGCGTGGTGGCATCGTCGTCATACGCGATGTCACCAAACAGATGCAGGCAGAGGAATTGCTGATCCAGAGCAAGGAAACTGCCGAGCTCGCCAACCGTGCCAAGACTGAATTTCTCGCCAATATCAGCCATGAGCTGCGCACGCCGCTGAACGCGATCATTGGCTTTTCCGACCTGATACAGCGCGAAATGTTTGGGCCGATCGGAGTCCCGCAATATGCCGATTACATCCGCGATATATATACGAGCGGGCACCATCTCCATGACTTGATCAACGATATCCTCGATTTGTCCAAGATAGAGGCCGGCAAACTGGACCTGCA
>JBLHKG010000228.1:0-4930 GCA_047619835.1 Alphaproteobacteria bacterium | reverse complement strand
AGAAACTTCGGGAGAAACTTCGGGACTGGCAGGACGGTCGCCTTCAAGGGCGGCAAGCCGCATCGCCATCGCCTCCTGCTCGGTCCGTGCCTTGACCGCCATTTCCCGCACTGCATCGAATTCCTCACGCGTCACGAGATCCATCGAAGACAGCAAACGCTCGAATTGCTGCCGGGCGAGGGATTCCATTTCGCGCCGGATGCCCGCGAACGTCCCGACAGCGCCGCCGGCGAGCCGCGCCGCATCGTCAAATAGCTTGTTCCGTGTCTGCATCAATGCCTCCACCGCAAGACGGTATCCATACGCAACCGTATGGTGACAGTATGGGGGTCCGGCGCGTCCGCTTCAAGCGATGTGGCCATCGGCGGCTCATCCTGTTTGACGCCCCGCTTGAACGACGGTCGCCGCCTGCCCTATAACCGTCGGGAAAGGACCCCACCATGATCCTCGTAACCGGTGGCGCCGGATTTATCGGCTCCAATCTGCTCGAAGGCCTCGAACGATCCGGCGCCCAGGATCTGGTCGTCTGTGACCGGCTGGGCGATGACGATAAGTGGCGTAACATCGCCAAGCGCGATCTGGAAGATATCATCCCGCCGGAATCCCTGATCGGCTGGTTCGACTCCCTGCATGCTCAGGTGGAATGCGTGTTCCATCTTGGCGCGATCTCCGCGACCACCGAAACCGACGCGGATTTGATCCTGGCCAATAATTTTCACCTGTCCCGCGCCCTGTGGGATCGCTGCGCCCGCTACCAGATTCCGCTGATCTACGCCTCGTCCGCCGCGACCTATGGCGACGGCGCCGCCGGGTTCGATGATGACAACAGCCGCTCCGCGCTGGCGACGCTGCACCCCCTCAATGCCTATGGCTGGAGTAAACATCTGTTCGATCGCTGGGTAGCGCGAACGGTGGCAGCAGGCCACGAAGCCCCGCCTCATTATGCCGGGCTGAAATTCTTCAACGTTTATGGACCGAATGAATATCACAAGGGCGGTCAGGTCAGTGTGGTTCTCAAGAATTTCCGGGAAATTGCCGCTGGCGGACCCGCCGTTCTGTTTCGCTCGCACAACCCGGATTACGGGGACGGCGGACAGATGCGCGATTTTGTCTGGGTCGGTGATTGTGTCGAAGCCATGATCTGGCTGGCGCAGACACCGTCCGCCACCGGGCTTTTCAATCTCGGCACCGGCGAGGCGCGAAGTTTCGCCGATCTCGCCAACGCCGTGTTCGACGGTCTGGGCAAGGCGCCGGAGATAGCCTATGTCGATACACCGGCTGCCATCCGTGACAAATATCAGTATTTCACGCAGGCCCGGATGGACCGGCTGCGGGCCGCCGGCTATCCCAGACTCTTTACCAGCCTCGAAGAGGGCGTAAAACGCTATGTCGGTGAGTTTCTTACCCGCGACGATCCCTATATCTGACCCCATATTTGAACCCAAACCTGACTCATGTACGCCATCCCGTTCCCCGCTATCGACCCAATTGCGCTTGAGCTTGGTCCGCTTGTCATCCGCTGGTACTCGCTCGCCTATATAGCGGGAATCCTGCTGGGCTGGCGTTACATGCTCAGGCTGACAGACCGGACAGATGGCGCGATCAGCCGGGAACATATCGACGATTTCATCGTGTGGGCGACGCTCGGCATCGTGCTGGGGGGGCGGCTGGGCTATGTACTGTTCTACCGCCCCGATTATTATTTCGCGAACCTGCTTGAGATCCCTGCCATGTGGAAGGGCGGCATGTCGTTCCATGGCGGCATGCTGGGCGTTTTTACCACCATCCTGCTGTTCACCCGCAGGCGCGGCATCCGCTTTCTGTGTTTTGCGGACCTGGTCTGCGCGGCAGCGCCCATCGGGCTTTTCTTCGGGCGCATCGCCAACTTTATCAATGGCGAGCTTTTCGGGCGCGTGACCGATGTGCCGTGGGCGATGGTGTTTCCGCGAGGCGGACCGGTGCCGCGCCATCCCAGCCAGCTTTATGAAAGCACTCTTGAAGGTCTTGTCCTGTTCATAGTCATCGCCGTGCTGATCTATCGCTACGACGCCCTGAAAAAACCGGGACTGATAATCGGGGTTTTCCTTGCCGGCTACGGAATCGCACGGATCGTCGTTGAGTTCGTCCGCCAGCCGGACGCAGGCATCGGTTTCTTTTACGGCGTCGCGACAATGGGCCAGCTTTTGTCGGCACCGCTGCTTCTGGTCGGGCTGTGGGCCATCTATCGTGCGATCAGACGCGCTTAGCCAGACGCGGCTTGGCCAGAGACGCTTAGACCGTGACCCCGCTTGACGCCGTAATCCGCGATACCATTCGAAAAACCGGCCCAATCCCGGTGTCGGATTTCATGGCGATCGCGCTCGGCCATCCGGAACACGGCTATTACCGAAAAGCGGACCCTCTCGGCGCCGCCGGCGATTTCATCACAGCGCCAGAAATCAGCCAGATCTTCGGTGAGATCATCGGTCTTTGGGCAGCCGTCACCTGGCAGCAAGCCGGCGCCCCCTCCCCCGTTCGGCTGGTGGAACTTGGCCCCGGCAGGGGGACGCTGATGGCCGATGCGCTACGCGCCGCCAACGGCGTCGGCGGATTTGCCGCGGCGGTCGAAGTGCATCTGGTGGAAACCAGCCCGATTCTCCGCGACCGGCAGCGGCAGGCGCTCCCCAAATTCCAGGTCGAGTGGCACGAATCGCTTTCCGATATCCCCGCCGGCCCGGCGATTATTATCGCCAACGAATTCTTCGATGCCCTGCCGACCGACCAGTATGTGCGGACACAGGAGGGATGGAGCGAGCGGCGCATTGATATCAACGATCCCGGCGACTGCCTTACCTACAGGGTCACTGAGGACGCCCCGCCAGCTGGAACGATTCCCTCCGAACTCGCCGAGGCGCCGGTCGGCAGCGTGTTTGAACACAGCCCTAACCGGGAGGCAGAGTGCGCCGCCCTTGGCCGTCGGCTGGTCGCCGATGGAATTGCCGCGCTGATCATTGATTACGGCCACGCATTACCCGGCATAGGTGAAACGCTCCAGGCGGTGCGGCGGCACCGGCCCCACGATGTCCTGAGCGATGCCGGAGAAGTGGACCTGACCACCCATGTCGATTTTGCCGCGCTGGCAAACGCCGCACGCGGGGTCGGCGCCCGCATTTGGGGGCCCCTTCCGCAAGGCGCCTTTTTGACAGCACTCGGCGCGGAACAACGGACCGAAACTCTTGCCGCCGTCGCCCTACCCGATCAGGCCGCCATCCTGCGCACAGGACTCAAACGCTTGATTGCCGCCGATGGAATGGGCACCCTGTTCAAAGTCATGGCATTGACCGGCGCCGACGCCCCGCCGCCGGCAGGCTTTGAAGCAACAAATATGATCCTTTCGGAATGAACGGCAAATCATCCCACCCACCGATGATCGAAGCGGCGCAACTGGCCGATCTCGGTGGAATCCGCCACGGCTTTTTTACCCGTGAAGGCGGCGTCAGCGACGGTATTTTTACGTCGCTTAATTGCGGGTTTGGATCGTCCGACCGGGCCGATGCCGTTGCCGAGAACCGCCGCCGCGTAACCGGCGCCCTTGGTGCGGATTCAGCAAAACTAACCACTGTCTATCAAGTCCATGGAACGACCGTCGTCCCGGTCGAAAAAAGCTGGGATCACAGTGACTCGCCAAAGGCCGATGGCATGGTGACCAACCAGGACGGCATTGTACTCGGCATCCTGACCGCCGATTGCGCGCCGGTGCTGTTCGCCGATGCGCAAGCCGGAGTGATCGGCGCCTGTCATGCCGGCTGGCGCGGCGCGCTGGACGGAATTGTCGAGGCAACGGTCGCCGCAATGGAGCGGCTCGGCGCCAGCCGCGCGGCCATTCACGCCGCGATCGGCCCCACTATCGCGCAGGATTCCTATCAGGTGGGACCGGAGTTCCGCGACCGGTTCATCGACGGCGACACCGCCAACAACAAATTTTTCCGGCCCGATGACGAAGACCGTTTCCGCTTCGATTTGCCGGGTTACGTCGCGGACCGTCTGACAGCTTCAAAGGTCGGCATGATCGATTCCGTCGGACACGATACCTGCGCGGACTCAAGCAAGCTGTTCAGCTATCGACGATCAACGCTCAACGGCGCGCCGGATTTCGGCCGCGCCCTGTCAGCCATTGCGCTGCAACGCGGCTAAGCCTAAGGAAAACCATGCCGCATCTCATAATTTTTCTCGCCTTTTGTTTCCTCGGCCTGGTGGCGAGCTGTGTCCTTATGTAGAGCAGCCCTGGTTCTCGCCCTGCTGCCGGTAATTGTCGCCGGGTGCGGGCCCGCTCACGGACCATTCGCAAATGACCGGGCAGGCGTCAAGCATCTGGTCCTCCCCCTGCCCGACGCCGCCGGTATTGTCATTAGAGAGGTGAGCGGCTTATCCGATGCGCAATCGCGCGCCGTGAGAACGGCATTGGTGGAAGAATTTTCCAGGCGTGATATTGCGGCAGCGATAACCGGCGACAATCGCGCGATCCGCCATATTGACGGTGTCGGTAAAATCGACGGGGCTGCCGACGGCAAGCAACGGGTTCGAATCGACTGGACGCTATACGGCCGTGATGCCCAGGCTCTCGCGACTGCCTCCTCTACGGCGATTATCGCGGCGGCGCGCTGGCAGGACCCCGACCCGAAAGTGCTGTCCGCGCTGGTAGAAGACGCCGCTGCCCGCTTTACCGCCGCCGTGGTTGAACCTGCCTATGGCCGCACTGATGGCCGCACTGACGGCCGGACGGATCGCCGTACCGAAGGCCGCACTGGCGGGCCGCGCTCCGCGATCCCGCTGCATATATGGCCGATAGCGGGCCCCTCCGATCAGGCAAATATCCTTTTACGAACTGCGATGGGCCGTGCGCTGTCACGCCGGGATATATCCGTGGTGAAACAAATAGAGCAGGCGCAGC
>JBLHKG010000227.1:0-4953 GCA_047619835.1 Alphaproteobacteria bacterium | reverse complement strand
GTGTCAGGGATCGAGAATTTTACCTCGATCGGTTTTTCCTTGTCGGCGACGTCCCCGAGGCGCTGACGAATCCGCTCCGCAGCGGCATCGGCGGCATTCTTCTCGCCTTCGGTCGCTGCACCGGCGAACAGGGCCTCGATCTTGCGGAGCTTGTCCCGGAGCGATTGTTCGGGCGTCATCGTTTGTCCTTCCTCTGAAAATGCCATCCAGGAGCATGGGCGTTTCGCCGCGGGCACTCAATGCTCGGGCAATGCTCGGGCAATGCTCGGGCAATGCTCGGGCAAAATGGCGCAATATCGTGCGGTTGGATAAGGCAGCGCAGAGCCATTTCTACTCGATTGGGCTGCTTTTCCGGGCGGAAAATCTAGTGCCAAGATGTCCCCGGGAGGGGGGCGTGAATCCGTTGTATTGTCAGGATATCGGCGGCGGTTTTCTGGAGCATCGCGAGTTTGCTTGTTCATCTGGATTTGATACCGCAGTTTGCCCACGAGCAAAGCGGCATCCGCTATGCTGGCGGGCGCACTGGCTCAATTATCGCTATCGGCGGGGCCGTCGCCGTAATATTGGGGTATTTCAACAGGGAGGCTGGCTGGCTGGCGGTCTTCGGTGGGTTCTGCATGATAGGACTTGCCTTGATTTCTCGCGCGGGAACAGCGGTGATGGTCAGTATCACGATGATTTTCATGATTCTGGCACTGGTGCAGCTGTATAGTGGTCGGTTGAGGGGCGTCGTCGTAGGGACGGGACTGATCGTTGGAATGGTGCTGGTCGCGGCTGCGACCGGGACCATCGAGATGGTTGATGCGCGCTTCGCAAGCGTCGGGTCCTATGATCTGGATTTCGAGGGGACCTGGGGATGGCGATGGGTGCGCTGGGAGTTCTTCTGGAACCAGGCGATGGACGACCCAGGCATATTTTTGTTCGGAATCCCGATGGGCAAGTACTTCTATTTTCTGGGCTATAACGAGATCAATGACACGGCGGGACTTCACAATGCCTATCTGACAATCTTGAGCAAAATCGGAATTTTCGGGCTTGTCGGCTATCTGATGATGGTTGCTTTCACGGTTTCGAAGCTGATCGGTCTGGAGCTGGCCTTGTTCCATCATGGATTGAGGGGACTCTGGGTATCGCTGATAAATTTCAGCCTGATTATGTTCCTGGTCGGGTGGTCGGTTTATATCGCCCTTAACGAGGAATTGTCCTGGTGGAATTCCGGCGTACTGATGTGGATATTTATGGGCGTGTCGCTTAAATGGGTACGCATCGTCAATGAGGACGTGCTGGCAGTGCCTGCGCCCGCGCAGGACAATTCCGATTTGGACCGTACCGTTGCGATTTGACGGAAAGAGGCCAGAGCGCGCGCTCGAGGATAAAAAATGGTCAATGGTACACAGAAAATATAGATGGCCTGCAATCAATCAGCATTTGTGCGTCGTGGCTAAAACTTGCCGTGTTTGACTGTCATGATATTTTTAAAAATCATGCGATACAGTTTGTAAAATCGGGAGTCCGTATCGTATACTAAATTGTTCTGTCACTCGTGGGATGTCTTCAATGTGCCAGCTACATCGTTGCCTCATCGTGCTGGGGTACGAAGAAAACGACGTTATTTTTATTGACCTAATCGACAATATTGCCAGTTGATTAACAGTGTTGCCGGTAGACTAAAGGGATGGAACACGCCGAAGTAACGAGGACATAAATGTGGTCGTCCGAGAATCCGGACAAACGACATTTTCGGGGGCGGTTACTACGGTTGCACGGGATATTTCGGTTCACCTTCTTCATTTAGCGATAGGAAAGTACGATGAGCGAAACAAACCATGTCGACATTAATCAGTTCATCGAGGGGGTAAAAAAACGTAACCCCGGTCAGCCGGAGTTTGTCCAGGCGGTTCAGGAAGTCGCGGAAGACGTCTTCGACTACATAAAAGACAAGGAAAAATATCACGAATACCAGATCCTGCGCCGGATGGCGGAGCCCGACCGGGTGATCAGCTTCCGCGTCTGCTGGGAAGACGACAACAATAATATTCGTGTGCAGCGCGGCTGGCGTGTGCAGAACAATAACGCGATCGGTCCCTACAAGGGCGGCATCCGGTTCCATCCGTCTGTCACCGAAAGCGTGCTGAAATTTCTCGCGTTCGAACAGACCTTCAAGAACAGCCTGACCGGCCTGCCAATGGGCGGCGGTAAGGGCGGGTCGAACTTCAACCCGAGGGGCAAGTCCGATCACGAGGTGATGCGGTTCTGCCAATCGTTCATGACCGAGCTTTACCGTCACGTTGGCGCGGACATCGATGTGCCGGCTGGCGATATCGGCGTAGGCGCGCGCGAGATCGGCTTCATGTTCGGTCAGTACAAGAGGATCACCAACGAGTTTACCGGCGTGCTCACTGGTAAGGGGCTTGAATTTGGCGGCAGCCTGATCCGCACCGAAGCGACGGGCTATGGCGCGGTATATTTTCTCCAGAATATGCTCAAGCACGCTGGCAACTCGGTCGAAGGCAAAACCTGCGTCGTGTCGGGCTCGGGCAATGTCGCGACGCATGCGGTTGAAAAGATCAATCATCTGGGCGGCAAGGTTCTGACCCTGTCGGATTCAAGCGGCTTTATTCACGATCCGGATGGCATCGATGCTGACAAGCTCGCCTTCGTTAAAGACCTCAAAGGCAGGCGTCGTGGTCGTATTGAGGAGTACACCGCGGAATATAAAGGGGCCACGTTCCATGAAGGCCAGCGGCCGTGGTCGGTGATATGCGACCTTGCGATGCCCTGTGCCACACAAAATGAGCTCAATGGCGACGATGCACGGACGCTGGTTGGCAACGGTTGTATCGCGGTTGCCGAGGGCGCCAACATGCCGACCGATCTTGAGGGGGTTCATGTCTTCAAGGACGCAAAAATCCTGTTCGCGCCTGGCAAGGCGGCCAATGCTGGCGGCGTCGCCGTTTCCGGCCTGGAAATGAGCCAGAATTCGGCGCGTATTTCCTGGAAGGAAGAAGAGCTGCAGAAGCTCCTTCTTGATATTATGCAAGGGATCCATAACAGCTGCGTCGAGTATGGTGGTAATCTCGACGATAAACATATCGACTATGTCCGCGGCGCCAATATTGCAGGCTTTGTGAAAGTCGCTGACGCAATGTTGGCTTACGGCGTGGTGTAAGACGCGATGTATGTCGGGGGGGCCGTTTCGTCGGTTAAGTCGTCAAGTACGGCATCCGCGGAATTAGCCCCCCAGCATTCTCGCCCGGTAAGCGCCGGAAAAGAGAAGGTTTTGTGATTGCTTGATTGTTTAGTAAAAGAGTAGGTAGACACGGGGCGAGGGCCTTCAGATTTACTCTGGTGTTCTTTTTGGTCCCCGGGCTAATGGCGGCAGGAACAGCGCGGTAGCAGATGATGGATTTGGTTCAATTAACGGGATATGTCGTAGTAGGGCTTGCTGCCTTCTATGCCGTAATGGCGAGTGGTTCGTTTGCCCTGCGAACGGTTTCTGCCCGGCAGCGCAGCGCCGAGGATTTGGCGTTGTTTCGCGAGCGGGCGCGTATCCTGCTCGAACGTACCGTCATTGAGCATGACCGGGCCGAGCTGTCGTGGAATGGCAAGCGCAAGTTCGTGGTAGCCAAGCGTGAATATGAAAACCCGGCGAAAGACGTTTGCTCGTTTTATCTTAAGCCGCATGATCAGCGCGAGTTGCCGCCGTTTAAGCCTGGCCAGTTTCTGACCTTCGAGCTCAATATCCCCGGCCAGTCCAGCCCGGTCATCCGTTGCTATTCGCTCTCACAGGGAGCGAATATACGCGACACCTATCGCGTGAGCATCAAGAAGCAGGGCGCGCCGCCGAAAGCGCCAGAAGGGACACCGCCGGGTCTGTCCTCGAATTTCTTCCATGAAGGCATTGAGGAAGGCGCTATCGTTGATGCAATGGCGCCGGCTGGCGAATTTTATCTTAACGAGGATTCCGGGCGTCCCGTCGTGCTGATCGGCGGCGGCGTTGGCCTGACCCCCGTGCTCAGCATGCTCGATACATTGGTGGCAAGCGGCAGCAATCGCGAAATCTGGTTCTTTTATGGCGCCCGTCATCAGCAAGAGCATGCAATGTTCGAGCATATGAAGCAGGTGGATCGTGACAATCCGAACGTCCACATGGAGGTGTGCTACAGCGGTCCGACCGAGGACTGTGTTTTAGGGGAGCATTACAAACATAAGGGATATGTCGCAGTCGAGCTGATGAAGTCACTCCTGCCATCCAATAATTTTGAATTCTACATCTGCGGTCCGCCGCCGATGATGGAGACGATCGTCAATGATCTTGAGGCTTGGGGCGTTCCCGAGGAAGATATCCATTTTGAGGCGTTTGGGCCCGCGACCGTCAAAAAATCGCACGAGGCGCCGCCGTTGGCGGATGGGACGACGTTTGCAGTGGAATTCTCACGCTCCAAAAAAACCATTGAGTGGAAGCCCGCCGACGGAACATTGCTGGAACTTGGCGAGGACAATGGCATAAAGATCAATAGCGGTTGTCGGGCCGGAAATTGCGGAGCGTGTTCGACCGCCGTCAAGGCGGGGGAGGTTGAATATCTTCACAAACCCGGGAAAAAGCCTGAGGCTGGCTCTTGCCTCGTGTGTGTTGCTCGTCCCAATGGGTCTGTTGTTCTCGACGCCTAACGGGCCGACGTGGTAATGATGAACGATATAGAAGTACCGTCCGCCTTTTGATTTAAGGGGGACGATCAAAGAAAAGGGAGTTTTGTGATGCGGTTGGCAGCAATTCTGATGAAGGGTGTATTTGCGCTGGTGGTTGCAATGA
Organism: Alphaproteobacteria bacterium; assembly: GCA_047619835.1. GTDB lineage: Bacteria > Pseudomonadota > Alphaproteobacteria > MPNO01 > UBA2964 > JAYOEY01. Next base: position 140 of record JBLHKG010000227.1, on the reverse strand, counting down.
ATTTTGTTGCGAATCCGGTGCTTGCCCAGACCGATCCGGCTAAAGTCGCTGGGCCAAATGCCTGCGGTGAGTGCCACAAGAACGAGACGCTGGTGTGGAAGGGCACGCACCATTTCTCGACTTTCAAGGACCTGCCGCGC
>JBLHKG010000226.1:0-4958 GCA_047619835.1 Alphaproteobacteria bacterium | reverse complement strand
GCCAGCATCCCCAACAGCCACATCAGGTAATACTCATTGGAGCGCCGCTCCACCGCCCCCTCGATCCCGTCTCTCTCGGAATCGTAAAATACAATCGCGCTTGTCTTGGTGCGGTACATTTCGATGCCCATCGGGATCATGAACAGAAGACAAAGACCACCGGCGAACATCGGATACACGCCGGTCAGAATATCCCACCCGAGGCCGTCCCAGAACACGATCAGTGCCAGTATGAATACCGCCGCAAAGAACAGCGATTGCGGCGCAAGGTTGCGGCAGGCATGAACACCGTGATCGGTAATTTCCGATGTATTGGGTTTGTACCTGATCGCCGCGATAATCGAGATCACGGTCAGAACAAGCAGAATTATCACGATGGGATGGCTCAGGAAGCTAAACCCATAGGTCGTGATCGTCTGGTAGATCGATGTTTCCACCCGGGTCGAAAGAACGTAGCCGATCAACAGCGCCGGCCTCGGCCAGCCGAACCGTTTCATGTAGACCCCGATAGTACCCAGCACCATCAGCATGATCAGATCGCCCCATTCGCGGGTCGCCTGGAAGGCGGCGAAGAAGATCAGCCCGAACATAAAGGGGGCAATCAGCGTGTAGCGGATGGTTGTCAGCCTGGCGATTTGCGACGCAAGAATCAGACAGGCTCCGGCGCCAAAAATATTGGCCAGCGCCACCGACCAGATCATCAGATAGACCACATTTGCTTCGCTGGTGATCATCTCGATACCGGGCTCGATGCCGATCAGAATAAATCCGCCGAGCAGCAACGCCATGCTGCCGGAACCGGGAATGCCGAACAGGATGGTCGGGATCAATGCGCCGCCTTCCTTGGCATTGTTCGCCGCTTCCGGCGCGATGACCCCTCGAATGTCGCCAGTTCCGAAGGTCTCGCGGTTCTTGCTGGTCTGGATCACGTGGCCGTAAGCGATCCAGTCGATGACCGATCCGCCCAGTCCGGGAAGCGCGCCAACGATGCAGCCGATGGCGGCACAGCGAAGCACGATCCACCAGTGCGTAAGGGTATCCTTCACCCCCTGCATCCAGCCGGCGCCCAGTGCGCCGGTTTTCGAGATGGTCACCTGCCGTCGCAGCAGGTCGACAATCTCGGGCAGCGCAAACATCGCGAGACCGACAATCACCAGCGCAATCTGGTCGATCAAATATTCGGTGCCGAAGGTAAGACGCTCGACGCCGCTCACCGGGGCCGAGCCAAAGGCGCCGATCATCAGACCGAGCGAACATGCGGCGAGCCCCTTCATCGGATGACTTCCGGTCAACATGCCGACCATGGTGAGCGCCAGCACGATCAGCATCATCTGTTCGCCGAACCCCATGGCGTTGATGATCGGCTCGGCATAAAAAATCGCGAAGGTCAGCACCAGCGCGCCGAACAATCCGCCAATCAGGGACGCCGAAAAGGCCGCCGCCAGCGCCCGCGCCGCTTCGCCCTTCTTCGCCAACGGGAAGCCGTCGACCACCGTCGCCTGCGAGCTCGCTGTCCCCGGTATGCCCATCAGAACTGACGGAAACGTATCCGACGTCGCGGTGACCGATTGCAGCCCGATCATCATCGCCAACGCGTGGGTCGGCTCCATGGTGAAAACGAATGGCAGCAATAGCGCGAGGCCCGCGGTGCCGCCAAGGCCCGGCAGTATTCCGACAATCAGCCCGAGGAACACACCGAAGAGCAGATAGGTGACGTGATCGATACTCAGGAGTGTCAGGAGAGCGCTGACGATTGCATCTTCCAAGGGAGCGCCACCGTATTATCGCGTCAGGAAAATGGCCGTGCGGGAGGGCATGGCCGCGCGTCAAATTAAAAAAAGAATACGACCGGCGCCCTCTCGGACGCCGGCCGCGTTAGATTACGAGCTGATCTTCACGCCAAAATTCTTGAAGATCCAGTCCTTCATCCAGGCTCTGCTCTCAGGCTTGACGCTGACCGCATTTTTATAAATCGCCACCGCGTCTTTTCTTAACGCGATGGTATAGGGACCGATGATCTTGCGGCCCTTCGTTATAAATTCCTTGTCCTTGAGGGTCTTTTCGATCGCCACCGACCATGCTTCATGAATATCGTCAGGCGTTCCCTTTGGCAGCGACATTCCCTTCGACGCGGAAACACCCATCGTTACGATGTTCTTCCAGGCCTCGAATATTGGACCGGTCGGGTTCTTGCCATTGTTGAGTTTTCGATAACCTTCAAGCACCGTCGGAAGGTCAGGAAATACCTTGCCCTTGATGACCGATCCGTCGGGCTGGGGTATGCCCAAAGTCATGAACGGAACGACCTTGCCCTTTTTTGCATGTTTTTTGACTTTTTTATTGAACGCGCCGGTCGAATCATAATTCACCGTCACTTCGCCGCGCATCAACGCCTTGCGCTGCTTTCCGGTACTCAACCCAAGGACCGTCTTGACCTTGTTTATCCCCAAAATTTCGAAGCTAAACAATCCTCGAAGCTCAGCCGATGTGGCATTCTTGGCGCCAAACACAATACCGTTTTTTCTCAACGCCCTGATGTCATCGGCGATGTTCTTGCCTTTGACCCCGGTTTCGGGTCGGGCATAGAAAACCGTGTCCTGGGGAACGATCCAGACCGGACGCCATTTGCGGACGTCGAATTTTGCCTTTCCGCCGCCCAGCGTCTGCGACACCATGGTCGACGTAGAAACCGCAATGGCCGTCAGCCCGTCGGGTTTTGCTTTGCGTTCGAAATAGTTACTGCCCTTGGTCGCCGCTCCGCCGGGCCGGTTATAGACAATGACTTTCGGGTTTCCCGGCAGATGTCTTTGTAAAAAGGGCTGGAACAAACGCGACAAAACGTCGGCGCCACCGCCTTCCTTGAAGGGCACGACGATGGTGACGGTCTTGCCCTTGAAACTGACCTCCGCAATTGCCGGAGCGGTAAAGAACGCGGTGGAGAAGACGAGTACGCCGGTAGCACAAAGCGTTGCAAACCTGTTGATTCTCATGCTTGGTTCCTCCCTGTTATGTAAAGCCGCAAAATTTATGCCGCCAATTTTTACCGATTACGTCGCGGTGGCAGCCGATAAATGCGTGCTCGACTGATCACGAGACAACATGCACTTGCAAATTACTCTCCATGTCAACAACTTTGAAGTTATGCCCCCCCACTTCGCATCAAATTGTGAAGTTTCTGTGGCTGTGTAAATATGCGTCTATGACCTTAATTATCCTCCCACCTCACAACCCGTCCGCCTGAGCCGCCGGGTGATCTCATTCAAAACCGTCCGGTTATGGACAGCGCTGGTCGCGGCATCGGCGCTACTCGGCTTCCTGCTCCATAAAGCCGGCTTTCCGGCGTCGTTCCTGATCGGTCCCATGCTGGTCGGCATGGCCTTCGCCGTGCGTGGAGCGCGGCTTTACGTGGCTCAGCCGTTCCTGCTCGGCGCCCAGGGGATCATCGGCTGCCTGGTGGCGCGGTCCCTCGACCCTTCCGTCCTGAACACCATTGCCGATGACTGGGCCGCCATGGCGCTGGTCGTGATGACGACTGTGGTTGCCAGCAGCTTTGCCGGCTGGATGATTGCGCGGACCCATCTCCTGCCGGGCACGACAGCCGCCTGGGGATGCGCCCCCGGCGCCGCGTCCGGCATGGTGGCGATGTCCGAGGAATTCGGCGCCGACCCGCGGCTGGTCGCCTTCATGCAGTTCCTGCGGGTGACGCTGGTGGTGATTTCGGCAACCCTTGTATCGCGGCTGATATTCGGCGTGACGGCGACCGAGCACGCGCCGGGCGTGGTCGTGCAACCATTCGTCGACCAGCTACCGGGGCTCGCGGCGACGCTCGCAGTCGCGGCGGGCGGCGCCTTTGCCGCGCGGCTGCTTCGGGTACCGTCCGGCGCCGTGTTTCTACCCCTGATCCTCGCCGCCGTGCTACAGGGCACGGAACTGATGACCATTACCCTTCCGCCGTGGCTGCTGGTCGCGGCGTTTTCTATCATCGGCTGGTGGGTCGGGCTGCGCTTTACACGGGAAACGGTGCTCTATGCCTTTCGCGCCCTGCCGGTGATGCTGGCGGGCATTTTCTCGCTGATCCTGCTGTGCGGGCTGTCGGCGGCCATGCTGGTGTGGCTGGTCGGCACCGATCCGCTCACCGCCTTTCTCGCCACCACCCCCGGCGGGCTCGATGCCATCGCGATTATCGCCGTCGACAGCAAAGCTGACATCTCGTTCGTGCTGGCACTGCAAACCGTGCGGCTCTTCGTGGTCATTGTGACCGGCCCGATGCTCGCCAAGCTGATCTGCCGGCTGGTCTGAGCGCCCCGACGCTTCTCGATCCCCTGCCGCGTCACCTCCTGCTGTTCTGGCTATCCGGGTTCCGCTATACACTCCACCCCACCGCCGCCGGCCAGAAAGTACGCATCATGCTCAGCTATCAACACGGATATCATGCCGGCAGCTTCGCCGATGTCCATAAGCACACCGCGCTGTGTCTGCTGCTCGACCATCTCCTGAAAAAGCCGGCCGCATTCTGTTTTGTCGATAGCCATGCCGGACGCGGCCCCTATGACCTGACGGATGCCCAGGCCCAGCGCACCGGCGAATGGCAGGGCGGCATCGGGCGGCTGGTAGGCACCGGCGCAAGCAGAGCCAAAAGCGCCGGGCTAAGGCGCTATCTCGACATTGTGTCCGGTTTCAACAGCGACGGCGGGCTACGACACTATCCCGGGTCGCCCTCCATCGCCTGCAGCATGATGCGCAAAATCGACCGGCTCGACTTCATCGAGCCGCACCCGGCCGAGCATCTCGCGCTCCGAGCCGCCTTTCGGCATGACAAGCGGGTGCACGTGCATAAGCGCGATGCGTTCGAATTGCTCCCGTCGCTGATCCCGCCAATCGTGCGACGCGGGATGGTACTGATCGATCCCTCCTACGAGGTCAAAACCGACTATCAGACGGTACCGAAACTGGTCGAA
>JBLHKG010000225.1:0-4966 GCA_047619835.1 Alphaproteobacteria bacterium | reverse complement strand
AAAATCATCTATCGAAATGGTTTCACCGTCGCGCCTTGTCGCGACGAGGGCTGCCTCATTGACCAGATTGGCGAGGTCGGCGCCTGAAAAACCGGGCGTCAGAGCCGCGACCTGCGCCAGATCGACTCCCTCGGCCAGCGTGATCTGCTTGATATGAACGTTGAGGATAGCCAGGCGCCCGAGCTTGTCCGGCCGGTCGACAAGAACCTGACGGTCAAACCGCCCGGCGCGCAGCAGGGCCGGATCGAGGATCTCAGGACGGTTGGTGGCCGCCAGCAGAACAACGCCCTCCCGTGGATCGAAGCCATCCAGCTCTGCCAGCAGCTGGTTGAGCGTTTGCTCCTTCTCGTCATGGCCGCCGAACCCGCCAATTGTGCGGGCTTTACCCAGCGCGTCCAGCTCATCGATGAAGATGATGCACGGCTTGTGCTGGCGGGCCTGTTCGAACAGATCCCGCACGCGGGCGGCCCCCAGCCCGACAAACATTTCGACGAATTCCGAACCGCTGATCGAATAGAACGGCACGCCTGCCTCGCCGGCGACCGCCCGGGCCAGCAGGGTTTTACCGGTTCCCGGCGGTCCCACCAGCAGAATCCCTTTGGGCAGCCGTGCGCCCAATCTGCCGTAATGGTCGGGCTCTTTCAGGAACGATACAATTTCCTGCAGCTCGCCCTTGGCTTCGTCGACGCCCGCCACATCGTCAAACGTGACCTTGGTATCGGTCTCGACATAGACTTTGGCCTTGCTCTTGCCGACCGACATCATGCCGCCGAGTCCCTGCTGGTTGGCCATGCGCCGGATGACAAACATCCAGATGCCGACGAACATAAGGACCGGGAGAATCCATGACAGAATATCGCGGATCAGCGTGCTTTCGATAACGCCGGTAAAGCGCACGCCATATTTCGCAAGATCCGCAGCGAGCTCGGGGGCGACCCGCGTGGTGGAAAACCTCTTGCGACCGTCTGCGAGCGGGGTCTTCAAACTGCCCTGAATGACGTTCGAGCCGATAAAAATTTCCTCGACGCTATTTTGCGACAACAGCGTTTGAAACTGACTGTACGGAATGGGGACATAGGCCCGGCGCTGGCCCCACCAGTTCTGGAACAGCAGAATCAGGACAAAGGCGATCAGAAAATAGCCTGTATTGATGCCTGATTTTTTATCCATTGGGTGACCGCGTGTAGAGAGAGAAGGTGACGTCTATGGAATATCGTGGCGCCTTGACCCAGATCAAGCCGGGCGGCGACCTTGTCACGACTTTAGCAGACCGTGGTCGTGAAGGAAAACGTCGATGAGCGATCCAAGCGTCGGCTCGCCGGCATCCGCATACTCGTAGCGTGCCCGGACGATAGGTCTGTCGGTGTGAAGTACGGACGCGAGGTCGAGCGGCGCCGCGACAAGAATGACGTCCGCCGCCGCGTCTTCGATGGTTTGAAGCAGTGCAGCCCGTTGGGTCTCGTCATAGCCGACATCGGGCAGCACCGGACCGATATGGGGATAACGGGCATAGACCGCCCGTATTTCCGGCGCTGCGGAAACGCGTGGATCGACGATTTCGGCGGCGCCACCTGCCGTCGCCGCGACATAGCCCGCGCCGTATGGCGCCCCGCCATGGGTGATGGTCGGCCCGTCTTCTATCACCAGCACGCGTTTTCCCCGAATGGCGTCGGGATCGTCGAGGGTCACCGGAGAGGCAGCCCGGACGATTGTCGCCGTCGGATTGGCCGCTTCGATCTCCGCCGTGACGCTCCGAACATCCGCGTCAGATGCCGAGTCGATTTTGTTGATGACGACGATATCGGCGGATCGCAGGACGGTTTCTCCCGGATGATATTCCATGGCCTGGCCCGGCCTGAGCGCATCGGCGATCACAATATGCAGATCGGGCCGGATGAAGGAAAAATCGTTATTGCCGCCATCCCAGATGACGACATCCGCCTCGTGCTCCGCCTCGGCCAGAATCGCTTCATAATCAACGCCGGCGAAAACCACGCCGCCGGCCTCTATATGCGGCTCGTATTCCTCGCGCTCTTCGTTGGTGCAGTGCGCGGCATCGAGATCGGCTGGTGTTGCGAACCGCTGCACACGCTGTGCTTCGAGATCGCCATAGGGCATCGGATGGCGCAGCACGGCGACCCGCAATCCCTGGCGCCGCAATCTGCGCGACAGAAAGCGGGCGGTTTGCGATTTTCCGCAGCCGGTGCGGATCGCGGTAAGCGCGATAACCGGTTTGGTCGAATTCAGCATGGTCCGGTGGGGACCCAGCAGAATAAAATCCGCACCGGTGGCGAGACAGCGCGACGCGATGTGCATCACCGTTTCATGCCGGACATCGCTGTAGGCGAACACGACTTGATCCACCGCCTCATGCCGGCAAAGCGCTTCAAGATCGCTTTCGTCGACGATGGGGATTCCCTCGGGGTAATGCGCGCCGGCTAGCGAGGACGGGTAGCGCCGTCCCGAAATTCCCGGTATCTGCGCTGCGGTAAAGGCGACGACCCGTACAGTGGGATCGTTGCGATAGACGACATTGAAATTATGAAAATCGCGCCCTGCCGCCCCCATGATCACGACGCGCACCGGCTTATGCGGCGTATTGCTGTCCATGTTCTATTCCACCTCAGGAGGGTTCTCTTTCTTCAGGGGCGGCCCACCAGGCGACGGTCTCGATTGCCGCATTCGCATCGGCAAGCATTTTCTTGAAACCCCGTTTGGCATTTGAAATTCTCCCTCGGCTGACAGTCATGTGCTATTTTTATCCCATTGCGACCGGAAGCCGTCCTTGATCCAGGTCAACAAGGGAGACGAAGCGAAATCCTCACCATATCTTGATCGGTGTTAAACCGCTTTTGCGGGCCGTCCACCATGCTGCGTGCCGAGCGGGATCATTTTGTTTATTTCAGGCGATCAGAGGGCCCAAAATTGCTGAAGCTTCGTCGTGTCGGTATCGACACTTACCCCGAGAACATGGCCTTGCTGTCGCGGGAGTGCAAGATCTACCGGGCGGAGGAATTCCAGGCGCTGAGGAAGATCGAGGTCGTCGGCGACGGGCGGCAGATACTGGCAACTCTGGCCATCGCCGACGATCCGGCGCTGATTGCCGAGGATGAGCTCGGTCTGGGTGTGCAGGCCTTTCGGCGTCTCGGGCTGCCGGAAGGGAGTCTGGTGCGCATCGCCCAGGCAACGCCGCCTCGCAGCCTTGAGGCGATCCAGGCCAAAATTTCGGGCCACACGCTGACCGCTGCAGAAATTGAGGCTGTCATTACCGATATCGCCGCGCACCGGTACGCACCGATGGAGATCGCGGCGTACCTTATCGCGTCGGCTGGTTTCATGACGACCGGGGAGATGCTCAGCCTGACGCAAGCCATGGCAAGGGCGGGGACTCAGCTGACATGGGAGGCCCCGCTCATTGTCGACAAACACTGTATCGGCGGCATCCCGGGAAACCGGACCTCGATGATCATCGTGCCAATCATTGCGGCGCACGGCCTGCCCATTCCGAAGACGTCCTCGCGGGCGATCACGTCGCCCGCTGGAACCGCCGATACCATGGAGGTGCTGGCCCGGGTCGATTTGTCGATTCAGGAAATGCGAACGCTCGTCGAGCGGGAGAACGGGTGTCTGGTGTGGGGCGGACACGTCAATCTGTCGCCCGCCGACGATGTGCTGATCTCCGTGGAACGGCCGCTTGGCATCGACACGCTGGAACAGATGGTCGCGTCGATTCTGTCCAAGAAGCTGGCAGCTGGATCAACCCATCTGGTGGTGGATATCCCGGTCGGACCGTCCGCCAAGGTCCGAAACCATCGGGACGCGATCCGCCTGCGCAAAATGTTCGAGTATGTCGGAGACAAAACGGGTCTCAAACTGGAAGTTATTTTGACCGACGGCTCGCAGCCGATCGGACGCGGTGTGGGACCGGTGCTTGAGGCACGTGACGTGATGGAGGTGCTCAGAAACGAGCCGAATGCGGCATCCGATCTGCGGGAAAGGGCGCTGCTTCTGGCGGGTCATATGCTCGAGTTCGATCCGGCGCTCCGGGGCGGCACCGGTCCCGCCCGAGCCCGCGAGTTGTTGGAGTCGGGGCAGGCGCTGGCGGCCATGGAACGTATCATCGACGGTCAGGGACGGAACAAAGAAAGCTTTCCGCTTGGCAGTCTGGTGCGCGAGGTGCCTGCGCCGGCCGACGGTAAGGTCGATGCCATCGATTGCCAGCGGATCTCTCGAATCGCTCGTCTGGCCGGCGCGCCGATGGACAAAGGGGCGGGCATCGACCTGCTGAAGAAGGCGGGGGATCGGGTGAAACAGGGAGAACCGCTCTATCGTATTCACGCCTGTTTCGAAGCCGATTTCAGGTTTGCGACCGATCTGGTGGCGGAGGGCTGCGGGTACACGATTTTGCCCGACGATATCACCACCGGCCGGCGGACCTCATGAAACGGGAATCCGCCACGGTATACGGGTTCCCGGAATCGATTGATGCCGCAGGTAGTCTTGCGGATGCCTTGCAATGGCCGCTCTCTGGGGTGTCTCTGAACCGCTTTCCTGATGGGGAAAGTCTGGTGAGGCTTGACGCTCAGAGCGATATAGCGGTCGTCTATCGCTCGCTGAACCGGCCGAACGAAAAGCTTGTGGAACTTATGCTTGCGGCCTCTGCCTTGCGGGAGGCGGGGGCGCGTCTACTGGTCCTCGTGGCTCCGTATTTGTGCTATATGCGGCAGGATATTGCTTTTCACCCGGGCGAAGCGGTGAGTCAAAAGGTGGTCGGGCAGTTTCTCGACGGGATTTTCGACGCCATCGTCACGGTCGATCCTCATTTGCACCGGACCGAACGACTGTCAGAGGTCTTCCCCTCTTCCGATGCCGTCTCCCTGTCCGCCTCATCGCTCTTTGCAGCGCAGCTGCGCGCAGACGGCGTTGGCAAGGATACTATCCTGGTTGGTCCCGACAGCGAGTCGCG
>JBLHKG010000224.1:0-4971 GCA_047619835.1 Alphaproteobacteria bacterium | reverse complement strand
TCGATTGTGCGGTCGAAATTGACGTTGGCCGTGGTGTCCTGGAGGCAGCGATAGCGGATCTCGACACCCAGCCCGCCGCGATATTGCCCGGCGCCGCCGCTGTCGGTGCGCAGCTTGTGGCATTCGATCTCAAACGGATAATTCATTTCCTGCACTTCGATCGGTGCGTTGCGGACGTCGCCCTGGCAGATCGACATCGCCGCGCTTTCGCCGTCCGCCGCGGGCCGTCCGCCCCAGCCGCCACCCATGATATTCATCAGCAGAAAGCGCCTGCCGTTGTCTTCGCGATAGCCATAGAACGAGCAGCCGCCCATATCGCCCTTATGGGCCGCCGGAATGCGGTGCGGCAGGGCGGGGGCCAGCGCTTTCAGAATAACGTCGATGACGGTCGGCAGTGCGATGCTCCAGAGACCGATTGCCGCCGGCGGTTTGGCATTGAGGATTGTGCCTTCCGGCGAAATCACGGTGAGGGGGCGGAAGCCGCCTTCATTGACCGGTGCGTTGGGCAGGGTCAGGCACTTAAAGGCGATCCGCGCCGCCGCCACGCCGCCCGAGCCGGAATTCAGCGGCGAACGGACCTGCGGATTGGTGCCGGTATAATCAATGGTCATTTCGCCGCCCTGCACCGTCACCCTGGCCTTGATGATCAGCGGCTTGTCCATGATCACCCCGTCATTATCGAGGCAGCTCTCGGCTTCGTAGACGCCATCCGGGATCTGGGCAACAACCTCGCGGGCCGCCGCTTCCGACTGTTCCCATATCTTGTCGACGCAGCCGACGATGGTTGGCGCACCGTAACGTGCAAAGAGCTCCGTCAGCCGCCGTTCGGCAATATTGCAGGCGGCGATCTGCGCCCGGAGATCGCCGAGCGAGGATTCCGGGAAGCGGAGATTGTCATAGATGATTTGCCAGATGGCATCGTTTCTAACCCCGGCATCAAAGATCTTGAGCGAGCGGAGCTGCAGACCTTCCTGAAAAATCTCAAACGAATCATACGAGCCAAACCCGACCCGCGAGCCGCCGATATCGACCCAATGCGCCCGATTGGCGGCAAAGGCGACCAGCTCGCCCTCATGGAAGCACGGTGTATAGATGACGATATTATTCAGATGCTGGCCGCATACCTGCCCGTGATTCATGATGATGACATCGCCCGGCGCGAAGCCGTCGAGGCCATAGCGCTCAATCCCGTCCTTTACGGCGACGCCCAGATCGGCGAGGAAAATCGGCAGGCCGCCAGCGTTCTGGCTGATCAGATTGCCGTCGGTATCGATCAGCCCGCAGCAGAAATCGCGGACCTCATAGATCATCATATTGTGGGCCGAGCGGCACAGCGCGGTGGCCATCTCCTCGGAGAAGGCAACAAAGGCGTTGCGCACGACTTCCAGCGTGATGGGATGAATATTCATCATGTGCTCCTCAGGCCCCGCCAACCGATATGATGAGATGCCCGTGCGGATCGATGCGCGCCACATCGCCGGGGAACAGCAGGGTTGTCGAATTGGGCTCCTCGATCACGGCGGGCCCGGCGATCTCGGTGCCCGGCGGCAAACCTGGCCGCCACACGATGCGTGCGGTTAGTGGCGCATCGGCATTATCGAAATAAATCTCACGGCTGCCATCGGGCTGCGCATCCTCGGCGACATAGGGCTTTGACAGCCAGTCCAACGCCGCATCGCCACCCTGCAGCACGGTTATGGTCAATCTGATCTTCGCGACCTGGATACGCTCATCCGGCGCGGCATGTCCGTAGCGATAGTGATGCAGCTCATCGAACGCGCTTTTGAGGGACGGCGAGCCGCCGCCCACCAGATCCGCCGCGGTCTCAAGCGGCACCGGAATGGAATGCTCCTGACCGACATAGCGCAGATCGGCGGCATAGGTGAAGCTGGCCTCTGCCGGGTCCATGTCTTCGGCCTCAAGCAGATCGGTGCCGAGCGTATGAAGCTCTGCCATAACCGCCGCCGCTGCCGCCTCATCAACATTCGCAAGCTCGGCGACAAAGGTCTGAACGAGATCCTGACGCCATGGCGCCATCAGCATGCCCAACGCCGAGAAATTCCCGGGGAACAGCGGGATGACGACGGTCGGGATCGAGATATCCCGCGCAATCGACAGCGCGTGCAGCGGCCCCGCGCCGCCGAACGCGATCATCGCGCAGTCCCGGGGATCGCTGCCGCGCGCGACCGATACGGCGCGGACCGACAGCGACATCGCATTATCGGCAATTCTGGAAATGCTGAAGGCGGCATCGATCACGCTCAGCCCAAGGGGATCGGCAACGCTCTGCTTGATCGCGCGTTCACTCAAGGCGGGATCGAGCTGCATTTTTCCCGACAGGAACCGCCCGGCATTGAGACGCCCCAGCACCAGATCCGCATCGGTAATGACCGGCTGCTCGCCGCCCTTGCCGTAGCAGGCCGGGCCAGGATCGGCGCCCGCGCTCTGCGGCCCGACATGCAGACCGCCATGCGTGTCGCACCAGGCAATGCTGCCGCCGCCGGAACCGATCTCGATGATGTCCACCACCGGGATCTGCATCGGCTGACCGCTGGCATAACCGCCGATGTAATATTCTTCATGAACCGCTGGCTCACCGTTTCTGAACATGCTCGATTTGGCGGTCGTGCCGCCCATATCGAAGCCGATGCATTGTTCATAGCCCAGCAGTCTGGCGAGATGCCCGGCGCCGATCATGCCCGCCACCGGCCCCGATTCCATCATGGTCACCGGCTGCTGGCGCGCCTGATTGATCGACATGGTGCCGCCATTCGAGCGCATGATCTGCTTGCCGCCCCTGAATTGGCCTTCCGTCAAATAGGCGTCGAGACGGTCGAGATAATTACTGACCCGGGGGCCGACATAGGCGTTCAGCGCCGTTGTCGAGGTGCGTTCATATTCGCGGTATTCGCGGACAATGTCGGATGACAGGGTGACAAAGATTCCGGGGCAGGCCGCGCGCAGAATTTCGCCTGCCCTGATCTCATGCGACGGGTTGGCATAGGAATGCAGAAAACACACGGCAATGGCCTCGACACCCAAATCCCTCAATTGCGCGCCGAGCCGCTCGGTCGCCGCTTCATCGAGCGGCGTCTGGATTTCGCCCCTGGCATTCACCCGTTCCGGCACTTCAAAGGATAGATCGCGCCGGATCAAAGGCTGGGGCCGGGCAAAATCGAGACTGAAGGCTTCCGGCCGGTTGCTGCGCCCGATGGTATAGACGTCGCGAAACCCTTGGGTGGCGACCAGCCCGGTGACGGCGCCCTTGCGTTCAAGAACGGTGTTGATGGCGATGGTCGTGCCGTGCTGGAACTGATCGATATCGCCCAGCGAGACAGACGCGCTCTCAATACAGTTGGCGACGCCGCGCGTCGGGTCGTCGGTCACGGTCGATGATTTATCGATATAGATCTCACCATCGCGGATACCGACCAGATCGGTAAAAGTGCCGCCAATATCTACGCCTACTGAATGCATAACAGCCCTATACCCCTTGCCGGCTCGCGTTCACGTCGAGGCGCGATTTATAACCATGTCTCGGCACATTGTCTCTCCACCCGGTCTCGCCACCCGGTCTCGCCACCCGCGACAGATTCACCCTTCGCGGGTCTTGTTGAGGAACCAAGCGGGAATCATGGCGCAGAAAAAGAAAACCGCAACCAGCAGGAAGCCGTCGCGATAGGCAATCATCGTCGCTTGCTCGTAGAGCGTCTGACCCAGCTGGTGGAGAGCGCCGGGGCCCAGCAACGCTTCCGGCGCTCCGGCCCGGGAAAGCGCCGCCTGCATCTCACGCAGGAAGTCCGCTGTCGCCGCATTGCCCGATGTCTGCGTCGCGACAAAGGATTCGGCATACATCACAGTACGGGATTCGACGGTGGTTGCCAGTAAGGTGACGCCAAAGGCTGCGCCGAGCTGGCGGAAATAGCTCATCAGGCCCGCGCCCTGACCGACCAGATCCGCCGGCAGCGCGCGCAGCCCACCAGCGGTCAGGGCAGGAAACACGAAGCCGAGCGCGACACGGCCAATGATAAGCCACCAGACGAACAGCCAGAACGGCGTATTGAGATCGGCGCTGGCCATCAGATAGCAGGACACGCCGGTGACAAACATGCCGCCGACGATCGGCACCCGGGGCGCCACCCAGTCGCTGAGCCGGCCCGATAGCGGGAATATCGCCGCCAGTAAAAGACTGGCGGGCATCAGCAGCAAACCTGCCCGGGTCGGCGTATAGCCCTGGACGATCTGCACGAACAGCGGCACCAGATACCAGACGCCCCAATTGCCCGCGCCCCAGACGAAGGAGACAATACAGGACGACACGAACCTGCCATAGGCGAACAGGCGGAGATTGAGCATCGCATGGGTGCTGCGCCACTCGCACCACACAAACGCGACAATGGCGATCAGGGCGACCCCGAAATAGGTGAGGATGATATCCGACCCCCAGCCCTCGCGCGATCCATCCGCCATACCGGACATCAGACAGGCAAGAAAAATCGTCATCAGGACCAGACCGGTCCAGTCGAACGCAACGGCTTTTTTATCGGTCTCGCGGCTCGGCATGAAGAAAAACGCCATTACTGTCGCCACGGCGCAGAACGGCAGCACCATGTAGAACACGGCGCGCCAGTCAAAGCTGTCGACGAGGAACCCGCCGAGGGTCGGGCCGAACGCAGGCGCCATCACAATGCCAAGCCCGAAGATGCCCATGGCGCGGCCGCGCTGCTCGGGTGGGAAGATCTCGTAGATCACCTGAAGCGCCAGCGGCTGGATCAACCCCGCGCCGGCGCCCTGCAGCAATCTGGCAAACACCAGCAGATCGAAGGTCGGGCTAGTCGCCCCCAGCACCGAGCCCGCCACGAAGACCGCCATGGCAACCAGATAGGTATTGCGCCGCCCGATGGTCGCCGAAGTCCATGAATTGAGCAGCATGCTCACCGTCATGGTCACCAGAAAGCCGGCGGACAGCCA
>JBLHKG010000223.1:0-4979 GCA_047619835.1 Alphaproteobacteria bacterium | reverse complement strand
GCGCTTCTGGCCGGTTCCCTTGAAATCTTCCGCGCTCTCGAGCAACCGTTCGGTGCTGTCCTCGCGCCGGTTAAGGATTACGTCCTCAACGCGCTCGCGGAGATCGACCGGGATGTTCTCATAAATCGCAAGCTGGCCCGCATTGACGATGCCCATCGTCATGCCGGCCTTGATTGCGTGATAGAGGAAGACCGAATGCATTGCCTGACGCACCGGTTCGTTGCCGCGGAAGGAAAATGAAGCGTTACTCACCCCGCCCGAGATCTGCACATACGGACAGGCCTCACGGATCCCCTGCGTCGCCTCGATAAAATCGACCGCATAGTTGTTGTGTTCTTCAATCCCGGTTGCGACCGCAAAAACATTTGGATCGAAAATGATGTCCTGGGGCGGAAAGCCAACCTGCTCGACGAGAATTTCATAGGCGCGCTTACAGATCTCGATTTTGCGGGCTTTTGTGTCGGCCTGACCGGATTCATCGAACGCCATGACGATTACAGCCGCGCCATAGCGACGCACTTTCCGAGCCTGGGCGATAAAGGCGTCCTCGCCTTCCTTGAGGCTGATCGAATTCACCACCGATTTGCCCTGAACACATTTGAGACCGGCCTCAATCACCGACCATTTGGATGAATCGATCATCACCGGCACCCGGCTGATATCTGGCTCCGAGGCGATCAGATTGAGAAAGGTCACCATCGCGGCTTCGGAATCGAGCAACCCTTCATCCATATTGACGTCAACAATCTGCGCGCCGCTTTCAACCTGCTGAAGGGCGACCTGCATCGCCGCCTCGTAATCGCCGTCCTTGATCAGTTTGGCAAAACGGGCGGAGCCGGTGACATTGGTGCGCTCGCCGACATTCACGAACAGGGAATCCGGTCCGATATTGAGCGGCTCCAACCCCGACAGGCGCAGCCTCGGGGCGATGTCAGGAACCTCGCGTGGCGGCACATCGCGTACGACATCGGCTATGGCCGCAATGTGGGCGGGCGTCGTCCCGCAACACCCACCGAGCAGATTGAGAAACCCTGATCGTGCGAATTCACCCAACACATCGGCCATCATTTCCGGTGTTTCGTCATATCCGCCGAAGGCATTGGGCAGACCGGCATTGGGATGGCACGACACATAGCAATCCGCGATCCGGGAAAGTTCCTCGACATAGGGCCGCATATCCTCGGGACCAAGCGCGCAATTGAGACCAATCACCAGCGGCTCGGCATGGCTTACCGAATTCCAGAACGCTTCGGTGGTCTGGCCGGTAAGAGTCCGGCCGGATCGATCGGTTATGGTCCCGGAAATCATAATCGGGACCTTTAGACCAAGCTGTTCGGCAACCAGATCAATGGCAAACAGCGCTGCCTTGCAGTTGAGCGTGTCGAACACGGTCTCGACCAGGATAAAATCCGCGCCGCCAAAAATCAGCGCGCGCGTTGCCTCGGTGTAGGCTTCAACCAGCGTGTCAAAACTGACATTACGAAATCCAGCGTCGTTGACATCAGGAGAGATCGAGGCGGTCCGATTGGTCGGCCCCAGAACGCCGGCGACGAAACGCGGGCGGGTTTCATCAGTGGCGGCCACCGCATCGGCTGCTTCACGCGCCAGCCTCGCCCCGTCGAAATTCAAATCGAAGACCGCGTCTTCCATCATGTAATCGGCCTGGGCGATACGGGTCGACGAGAAGGTATTGGTTTCGACGATGTCGGCGCCGGCGTCGAAATAAGCCCGGTGTATGCCCCGCACCAGATCTGGCTGGCTCAGGATCAACAGATCGTTATTGCCTTTCTGAGGACAGGCCGCATTGGCAAAACGCTCGCCACGGAAGCCTGCCTCATCCAGCTTTTGGTCCTGGATCATCGTACCCATCGCGCCGTCGATCATGAGGATACGACTTTCCAGCGCTTTCTTGAGCGCCGAGATACGCGCGGCACGAATTTCGGGATCGAGGGCACCGGGATAGGTATCGATCTGGATATCCTGCTCCTTCAGCATTGTTGCCGCTGACGAGGTGGTCATCGTATTGTTTCTCCTGCTGCGGCGAAATTTTGTGGCCGTAGCCCAAGAATATGGGCGATCGCATAGACCAGATCAGCGCGGTTCAGCGTGTAAAAATGAAAATCGGTGATTCCGTGTGCGTGGAGCATCCGGCATTGTTCTGCTGCCGCAGTCGCGGCGACCAGCCGGCGCGTTTCCGGATCATCGTCGAGCCCCTCGAACAGCCCGCCCATCCAGTCAGGCACCGTGGTGCCGCACATCGCGCTGAACTTCACAACTTGTGCAAAATTCTGGACCGGCAGGATGCCGGGCACGATGGGCGCCGTAATTCCAGCGGCACGGGCTCTATCGAGAAAGCGGAGATAGGGCTCGGCGCCAAAGCAATACTGGGTAATGGCCCGGTCCGCGCCGGCGTCGAGTTTACGTTTCAGATTGTCGAGATCCGCGTCCGGGCTTTGCGCCTGAGGGTGACATTCCGGATAGGCAGCGACGCTGATATCGAAATCGGCGATGCGTTTAAGACCCTCCACGAGATCAACTGCAAAATCATATCCGCCAGCCGTCGGCACGTACGCACCGTCGCCCGCGGGCGGATCGCCGCGCAGGGCCACGATATGCCGCACACCGGCATCCCAATATTCGCGGGCGACGGCATCGACCTCATCGCGCGTCGCCTCGACACAGGTCAGATGTGCCGCCGGAGTAAGGGACGTTTCTTTCAGAATTCGCACCACCGTCTGATGAGTACGCTCACGCGTTGAGCCACCAGCACCATAGGTCACCGAAACAAAGCGCGGCTGCAACGGTTCAAGCCGCTTTATCGACGACCACAGCGTTTCCGCCATTTTATCCGTCTTGGGTGGAAAGAATTCGAAGGAAATCCTAAGGTCCTTAGGCGCCCCCGCCGGAAACGGCAGTTCGGCGCGCCGGGCCGGCTTCTGGTCCATCGTCATCAGCTTACCTCCTCCATCGCCCGGTTATGGAAAGTCTCAGTCTTTGTGGGATTTGCCGTCGCGGTCCAGATCCTGACCGTCAACGGATCGCCCGGCAGCGTCACCGAGCGTTTAGCCCTCAGCCCGGAATCCCGGCACCAGACCGCAATTTCCCGGTCGTCGAAACCGAGTCGGCGGTGGGCGTGATCGGCGCGCAATGATTCGAGTGTGTGCGGTGTAAAATCGACAACGATGAGCTGCCCATCCGGCCGTAATACCCGCGCCGCTTCGGCAAATATCGCGGACGGCCGGTCGGCATAGTGCAGCACCATATGGACCACCACGGCATCGAACGATCCGGCATCCAATTCCGTATGGTACATGTCGCCGTGCCGGACATGACAGTGACGAAATTCGGGCGATTCAAGCTCGGCCCGGGCGATCGACAGCATCTCGCGCGACGCATCAATCCCGACACCGTTATCGATACGGCCCGCCAGTAGCCGCAGCATGCGGCCCGTGCCGGTTCCGATATCGAGCAGGTCCCCGCAATACTCGGGAAACAGAGCGAACAGCGCGGCCTCAACCTCGCTTTCGTCGACATAGAGAGAACGGAGAGAATCCCATTGCGCGGCATTGGCCCGGAAATAGGCGTTTGCCGCTGCCGCGCGCGCCGCTTTTTCCTCACCCAATCCGGCGAGATCAAGAGCGTGCTGAGGATCCCCCTCCGGGATCATGGCGGCAAGGTCGCGGGCGACCCCACCCTCGCGGGTGCGCTGATCCGCCAGCCGGTAAAAAACCCAGCTTCCTTCCGGAACGCGATCCAGCAATCCCGCATCGCATAGCAGCTTCAGATGCCGGGAAATCCGCGGCTGACTCTGGCCGAGAATGCGGGTGAGTTCGGTAACCGTCACATCACCGTCGGCGCAGATCGACAGCAGCCGCAGCCTCGTCGGCTCCGCAGTTGCCCGCAGGCAGGAAAGCAATCGATCCATCATCAGGCTCCAAAATCGCCATAAAGCTTCGCGCAGTCATTCGGTTGGTATCCGCACCCGACCGGCGCAAAAACATATAATGATATATTTATATGTCAATATCTTTAATTGATCCCAAACCTCGGGCTCGGCGAAAAACGGAGTAAAATCACACTTTGGGACGGTTAGGCCTATGTTTACTCTGACAATGCTCATATCCTGATCGCAAATTGTTAACAGTGCCGTAGTCCGTCGCGATATCATCTAAAGGATTGATTCAATGATGGGTTTCAGCAAATATTCAGATCAAGCCCGGACATTACCGGCGGGTGCACACGCAGGAAGACAATGGGTAAACGAACAATCGCCTCAAACTTGATCTCCACGGTCATCGCTATCCCCCTGCTGATACTGGCCAGCAACGGAGCGCTTGCCGCGGACGAAAACGCAGATGAATTTATCCGAACGGTCGGCCAGCAGGCGATTGACTCGCTGACCGGTAAGGAAATGTCGGATGAACAGCGGCAAAACGGCTTTCGCACCATTTTGAACCGGACGTTTGAGGTGCCGTTAATCGCGCGGTTCACCCTTGGCCGTTACTGGCGGCGGGCCAGCAAAGTACAGAAAAAGGAATATGTCGAGCTGTTCGAGGATTTCATCGTTCTCGCCTATACTGCACGCTTCAAGAATTACAACGGCAAAGCGTTCACAGTCGGCAAGATGCGCAAAATTGACGAGCGAGATGCGCTGGTTCAATCCGAACTCGCCCTGAAGGACGGTCGTAAGATCATCGTTAACTGGCGCGTCCGCAGCAAGACCGAGCCCAAGATCATCGATGTGATCGTCGAAGGGGTCAGCATGGCGATTACCCAGCGTGACGAGTTCTCTGCGATTATCAATCAGAACGGCGGCAAAATAGACGGATTGCTGACCGCTCTCCGGAAAAAAACCGGTAACTAGAGCAATTTCCACTCAGGTGGAATCGCTCCAGCCCGCTCATGCCCGCTCCCCCAAACGTGCGGTAACGTTCCTACCGGCTGAGCGGCCTGTACTTGATGCGGTGAGGCTGGGCTGC
>JBLHKG010000222.1:0-4980 GCA_047619835.1 Alphaproteobacteria bacterium | reverse complement strand
AGCGCCGCGAAGTCCGGATTGACGAGATCGGTTCCGATTACACGGCCTGGATAGAACCGCTCCTGATGCATCCTGATGGTGCCGTAGGTGCTGTTATTTACCACGATAAACACGATGGGCAGATCATATTGTCTGGCCGTCGCCAGCTCCTGACCGCACATCAGGAAACACCCGTCGCCATTGAACGAAACGACGACTCTGTCGGGGTGAACGATCTGCGCTGCGACGGCGGCTGGCACCCCGTAGCCCATGGCACCGCTTTGCGGCGCAAGCTGGGTGGCGAACCGGCGATAGGGGTAGAAGCGATGAACCCAGTTGGTGTAATTCCCTGCGCCATTGGCGATGATGGCATCGGCTGGCAGTGTCTCGGCGAGCCACTGCACGATCGACCCAATATCCACATCACCCTTCATTGCCGGTAATTTAGAATTATCTTCGTGATCGGCACGAGCCGCACGGGTCCATTCGGCCCAGTGGGGTGCCTTGAGGGGTTTTAACGCCGAAAGAGCAGCAGCAAAATTCACCATCCCTGAATTGATCGCGAGTGTCGGCTCATACACCCGGGCGAGTTCGTCCTGGCCCGCGGCAACATGCACAAATGTCTGATTGAGGCGCGGGATTGAAAAGCGCTGATAGCCGTCGGTGATGATTTCCGTCATCTGTGCGCCAATGACCAGCAGGAAATCCGCTTCCTGCATGCGCCGCGCCAGAGGCGGGTTCACGCCAAGGCCGATATCGCCGACATAGTTGGGATGGCTGTTGTCAAACAGATCCTGGCGCCGGAAGGCGGCTCCGATGGGGAGGTTGAAATTTTCTGCGAATTTCTGGAAATCGCGACATGCGTTTTCCGTCCAGCCGCTGCCGCCGAGGATCACGAAAGGTTTTTCGGCCTGGCTGAGCATTTCGGCCAGCTGTTCGATATCGGCGGGCGGCGGCGCGGCCTGAATTTCGGTATAGCGCACGGCATCATTGGCGGCGGCCTGTTCGCGCTGCATGTCTTCGGGCAGCGCAAGTACCACCGGTCCCGGCCTGCCGGATGTGGCAACATGAAATGCCCGGCTGACCATTTCCGGGATGCGCGCCGGATCGTCGATCTGCGCCACCCATTTTGAGAGCGGCGCATACATCTGGCGGAACTCGACTTCCTGAAACGCTTCGCGGTCCATCATGGCGCGTCCGACCTGACCCAGCAGCAGGATCACCGGTGTTGAATCCTGATGGGCGGTGTGGATGCCGAGGCTGGCATTTGCCGCGCCGGGGCCACGTGTTGCGAAGACGATGCCGGGCCGGCCGGTCAGCTTGCCATAGGCATCGGCCATATTGGCGGCGCCGCCTTCCTGACGGCATATTACGACCTTGATATCGTCCTTGGCGTCATACAGCGCATCGAGTGTCGCCAGATAGCTTTCGCCGGGCACGCAGAAAATCGTGTCGGCCCCGTGAATGCGAAGCTGGTCGACCAGAATCTGGCCGCCGGTCCGGAGGTTTGGCGTAGCGTTCATATTTCAATGATCCTGTCGATAAAGACGGTGTAGCTCTGAAGTTTGGGTTTATCCGCGTCTTCCGGGTTTACATAGGATAGTGAGCTCTTGCCTAGAAGAGTACGGGGTAGAATCATGACCCGCGAAAAATGGCCGACACGGTCATCCGGCGCGTAGGCCAGCACCGGCGAGGGGCCCGCCTCGTACCAGGCTTCCCCGGGGGCGATCTCGGTCTTGTGACCTTCGGTTTCAACAATGAAACCGCCATCGAGCAGGCAGCGAATGCCGCCGCCCTGATGGGTATGGGTGTAGGCGATGCCGCTGGGTGGCAGATCGACGCGGTCGCAACGGATCAGATAACCGTCACCGGGTTCGAGTTCGAGTGTGGCGTCGAGTATTAGTTTCGAGGAAACACGCTCGCCGGTGATAGCGCCGCCGCCCTCTCCTCTGGATGCCTGATCGCTGCGAACCAGCTCGTAGCGCAGAATTCGTGTGCCATTCGCTCCCGCGGTCACAGTGCACTCCTTAGCGCCGAACCAGGCCGAGTTTCCCGATAATGTTGCGGTTCCGTAATAGGAGCTGACACTGGCGACACCATCCTGGACGTAGAGCACCCGGTTAAGCATCGGTAGCGGGGCCTCCGGCGTTGCACGGGCGCCGAAGCGGTCCTCAAACAGGCGAAGCGTATAGGCTGCCATTATTGTTCCTTCGGTTGGGGAGACCAGGGGGCCGGCAGCAGAATCTTGTTCTCCTGCTTGAGGATCAGCGGCAGTATTTTCGGAAGAAAGCTCTGCCAGGCGGGGCTCTTTCCAAGTTCAGCCCGGCGCCGGTCACGCTCGACATAGGAAGCGTATCCCCACATATGAACGATCTGATTCTGCGGTCCGAAATCCGTGTAGTACCAGCCGAGAAGATTACCCAGAATCGGTGCCTGAATTGCAAAGCCCTCATCCTCATATAGCCGCATATATTCCGGTACCTTGCCGGGATGCAGCGTATAGATCCGTTCCTCGACGATCATGCCTCTAAATCCTGTTTGATTGCGGCACATCTCATCACAGGGGACGCGTTGCGGCAAGCCGTCGGCGGGTTATGGCGTTGTCTCGATCTTTGGATTACCGTTCTGTCGTGCTAAAATTTTCCATCGGGTCCGAGGGGCTCCATTTGCGGAAAGGGAATGACATGACAATCAACTGCCTGCATCACATCAATATTCAAACCGACAAGCTTGAGGAAACCCGTGATTTCTATGAGCGCGTCCTTGGTCTCTATGTCGGCGCGCGGCCGGATTTTGGATCACCGGGCTACTGGCTTTTTGCGCAGGGCAGCGATCACCCAATTGTCCATCTCTCGGAGCGCCGGGGCGACGGACCGGATCAGATGGTTGATGCCGGCAATCGGCTCGATCACGTTGCCTTCTTCGGTCGCGATCTCGAAGGGACCGTTGCCGGCCTCAAAAAACAGCGTATTCCCTATGATTTGCGCCCCGACCGCCTTTACCTTGGGTGCAAGATGGTTCAGGTGTTCCTCAAGGACCCTAATGGCATAAATGTCGAGATGGGCTTTTTTCCGGATACCGACGCCCTGTTCAGCGACTCCATGTCGGAATATCAGAGCGCCGCGCGCAAGGGCGACAAGAAGCTGAAAGCCAAAGCGAAGCCGGTCAAAAAGGCGAAGAAGGCGACGCGGGAGAAGGTTTCGGCCTAAACCGCCGAGCGGTCTGGGAAACGATCGCTTAACGGGGCTAGGTTTACCGTCATAGTCGGCTTCCGCCGACCTTGAGTGTGTGTGTAAAGCTATTCAAATCCCTGCGCGAGACGTTGAGCTCTTGTCTGTATGGTGACATATCGCCGCGTCGTCAGGCTGACATTTTGCTTTCATTCGAATTCATAAATGGTTGAGTTAAAAATTATATGAAAAATCATATTGTTAGAACGCGACCTTCAAAAGAAACCTTATCGCGTGACGATCAGCTTGCCTGGAAGATCGCGGGAATCGCTGTCGATCCGGTGCCGGTGGAAGACGCCGTCACCGATATGGTGATCAACCGGATCATCGATAACGCCTCGGTTGCGATTGCGGCGATCAACCGCGCCCCGCCGGCGGCGGCGCGGGCTCAGGCTCTGGCCCATCCGCGCGACGGTGGAGCGACAGTTTTTGGTCTGACGAATGATCGGCGGTTTGACGCGGAATGGGCAACCTGGGCAAACGGTACCGCCGTGCGGGAACTCGATTACCACGACACGTTCCTCGCTGCCGATTACGCCCACCCCGGCGACAACATCCCGCCGGTTCTCGCGGTGGCGCAGCAGATGGGCAAGGACGGCAAGTCGCTACTCAGCGGGATCGTCACCGGATACGAGATCCAGATCAATCTGGTGCGGGCTATCTGCCTGCATGAGCACAAGATTGACCATATCGCCCATCTCGGCCCGTCGGCGGCAGCAGGGATCGGTACGCTGCTCGGCCTGTCACACGAGGTGATCTATCAGTCGGTCCAGCAGGCGCTGCATGTCACCACCACCACGCGCCAGTCCCGTAAGGGAGAAATTTCAAGCTGGAAGGCCTTTGCACCGTCCTTTGCGGGCAAGATGGCGATTGAGGCGGTGGATCGCTGTATGCGGGGCGAGGGTGCGCCGTCGCCAATCTATGAGGGCGAGGACGGCTTTATCGCGTGGCTGCTGAGCGGACCGGACGCAGAATACAGCGTGCCTTTGCCGGAAAAGGGCGAGCCGAAGCGGGCGATCCTCGATTCCTTCACCAAGGAGCATTCCGCCGAGTATCAGAGCCAGGCTCTGATCGATCTCGCCTTCCGCATGCGAGGTAAAATCACCGATTTCGATGCCATTGAGAACATCGTCATCCATACCAGCCATCATACGCATTATGTGATCGGCACAGGGGCGGGCGATCCGCAGAAGATGGACCCCAAAGCGAGCCGGGAGACGCTGGATCATTCGATCATGTATATCTTCGCCGTCGCGCTGCAGGATGGCGAATGGCACCATGGGCGGTCTTATGCGCCGGATCGGGCAGGGCGGGCGGATACGGTCCGCCTGTGGCACATCATTTCGACAGCGGAAGATGCCGACTGGACGAGGCGTTATCATGAGCCCGATCCCGACAAGCGCGCCTTTGGTGGCCGGGTAGAAATCACGCTCAAGGATGGCACGGTTGTTGTCGACGAAATGGCGGTCGCCAATGCCCATAGTCAGGGTGCCCGGCCCTTTGCCCGTGCCGATTATGTACGAAAATTCGAAACACTCACTGAGGGGCAGATATCGTCTGCCGAGAGCCAACGTTTTCTCGATCTTGTGCAAAATCTGCCGAACTTAACGCCGGAGCAGGTGGGATCGCTCAACGTGGTCCTGGATGACGCGCCGCTGGTCAATGCCGAGCGCGATGAGAAGGGGATTTTCTGATGCTGTTTACCGAAAAATCAGCGACCGAAAAGCGCGCGGATTTTCGCAAAGCCCTGTCGGGCGACAGAATTCTCAAA
>JBLHKG010000221.1:0-4989 GCA_047619835.1 Alphaproteobacteria bacterium | reverse complement strand
GAAGAGATCCGGCAGTCCCTTTCCATCATGAAACAGTGCATTGATCATCTGCCATCGGGTCCGGTACGGACTGAAGACAGAAAGGTTTCGCCGCCGCGCCGCGCCGAAATGAAAAACTCGATGGAAGCTTTGATCCATCACTTCAAATTATACTCCGAGGGGTATCACGTGCCGAAGGGTGAGACCTATACGGCTGTCGAAGCGCCCAAGGGCGAATTTGGCGTCTATCTTGTTTCCGACGGCACTAATAAACCGTATCGCTGCAAGATCCGGGCGCCGGGCTTTGCCTTCTTGCAGGCGACCGATTTTCTCTGCAAGGGCCATATGCTGGCGGACGTCGCGGCAGCAATTGGTTCAATGGATGTTGTTTTTGGCGAGATTGACCGATGAACGCCGAGATGCAACAGCCTGAAAATTTTGCTTTTGACGCTGAATATGGCGCCAGGGCCAAAATCATCATCGCGCGTTATCCCGAGGGACGGCAGGCCAGCGCGGTCATGCCGTTACTCGATCTGGCCCAGCGTCAGTCGGGAGGCTGGTTGCCGAAGGCCGCAATGGATCATGTTGCTGAAATTCTGGAGATGGCGCCCATCCGCGTATATGAGGTCGCTACGTTCTACACCATGTACAAGCTGGAGCCGGTTGGCGAACATGTGGTGCAGGTCTGTACCACAACTCCCTGTGTGCTCCGTGGCTGTGCCGCTGTGGTCGATGCGTGCCGTGATGAGCTCGGCGTGGAATTCGGTGAGACCACCGACGACGGAAAGTTCACCCTGTTTGAAGTTGAATGCCTTGGCGCCTGCGTCAACGCGCCGATGATGCAGATTGGTGACGATTATTACGAAGATCTCGACGCGGACAGCACCAGAGCCCTGCTGAAAGCCTTGCGCAATGGCGAAACTCCCAAACCAGGACCGCAGGCCGGACGTCACAGCTCAGAACCGGCCGGGGAATTGACCAGCCTCACCGGTAGCAGGGAGTAGGGGACGGCAATGCTGACCGACAAGGACCGTATTTTTACCAACCTCTATGGGTTTGAGGACTGGCGTCTCGAAGGCGCGCGCAAGCGCGGTGACTGGGATGGAACCAGAGAGATCATGGCCAAAGGTCGCGACTGGATCGTCGGGGAGGTAAAGGCATCGGGCCTGCGCGGTCGTGGCGGCGCCGGATTCCCGGCCGGCCTTAAATGGTCGTTTATGCCGAAGGAACCGACCGGGCGCCCGCATTATCTGATCGTCAATGCCGATGAGGGTGAGCCGGGTACCTGTAAAGATCGCGACATGCTGCGGAACGATCCGCACAAGCTGGTCGAGGGCTGCCTGCTCGCGGGTTTCGGTATGGGTGCAAATGCCGCCTATATCTATATCCGCGGTGAATTCTACCGCGAGGCGGAACATCTTCAGGCGGCGATTGACGAGGCGTATGACGCGGGGCTGATCGGCAAGAATGCTTGCGGGTCAGGCTATGATTACGACGTCTATGTTCACCGCGGCGCCGGGGCCTATATCTGCGGCGAGGAAATGGCCCTGATCGAGAGCCTTGAGGGCAAGAAGGGCATGCCACGGCTTAAACCGCCCTTTCCGGCCGCCATGGGACTCTACGGTTGCCCAACCACGGTCAATAATGTTGAAACGATAGCGGTTGCGCCGACCATCCTGCGGCGCGGTGCTGACTGGTTCTCTTCGTTCGGGCGGGAAAACAATACAGGCACGAAAGTGTTCTGCATTTCGGGCCACGTGAACAACCCGTGCAATGTTGAAGAAGAAATGGGTATCCCGCTAAAGGAGCTGATTGAAAAACATGCTGGTGGCGTACGCGGCGGCTGGGACAATCTGAAAGCGATCATCCCCGGCGGCTCATCGGTACCGATGCTGCCCAAATCGATCTGCGACACGGTTCTGATGGATTTCGACAGTTTGAAGGCGGAAAGATCCGGGCTGGGCACCGCAGCGGTGATCGTGATGGACCAATCAACCGACGTCATTGCGGCGATCGCGCGACTAAGCAAATTTTATAAACACGAGAGCTGTGGCCAGTGCACCCCCTGCCGCGAAGGGACCGGTTGGATGTGGCGTGTGATGGAGCGGTTGGTAGTGGGCGAAGCCCAGGTAGAAGAGATCGACACCTTGCTGGATGTTGCCAGTCAGGTGGAAGGCCATACGATCTGCGCGCTTGGCGACGCTGCGGCGTGGCCAATTCAGGGTTTGGTGCGGCATTTTCGGCCCGAAATGGAAGAACGCATTAATGCCCGCATACGCGGCTCGGCAGCGGCAGCCTGACGGGAACGGACGATATGGCGAAGCTCACCATCGACGATGTCGAAATCGAAGTGCCGGACGGCATAACGGTCCTGCAGGCATGTGAACTGGCCGGGGTTGAAATTCCCCGATTCTGTTATCACGAACGTCTGTCGGTTGCCGGTAATTGCCGCATGTGTCTTGTCGAGGTGGCGCCGGGACCACCGAAGCCGGCGGCATCCTGTGCCTTGCCGGTTGGCAACGGAATGACGGTTAAAACCAACTCGCCGATGGTCAAGAAGGCCCGCGAAGGTGTGATGGAGTTCCTGCTGATCAATCACCCGCTTGATTGTCCAATTTGCGATCAGGGGGGCGAGTGCGACCTGCAGGATCAGGCGATGGGATATGGCGCGGGGAAATCCCGTTTTGACGAGAACAAGCGTGCCGTCGCCGATAAATATATGGGGCCGCTGATCAAGACGCAGATGACGCGCTGCATTCACTGTACCCGCTGTATCCGCTTTGCGACTGAGGTCGCGGGTGTGGAGGAACTCGGCGCAACAGGTCGCGGCGAAAGCATGGAGGTCGGAACCTATGTGGAGAAGACTCTGACCTCAGAGCTGTCTGCCAATATCATCGATCTGTGCCCAGTCGGCGCCCTGACTTCGAAGCCCTATGCGTTCACGGCACGCCCGTGGGAACTCACCAAAACCGAGACGGTGGATGTGATGGACGCCGTGGGCTCCAATATTCGGATCGACTCCCGGGGATCGGAAGTGATGCGGGTGCTGCCGACCCTCAATGACGACGTCAATGAGGAGTGGATTTCCGACAAGACCCGCTATGCCTGTGATGGCCTCAAACGCCAACGCCTCGACACACCCTACGTGAAGCGGGAGGGTACGTTAAAGCCGGCAAGCTGGGACGAGGCGTTCGCCGCAATCGCCGAGAAGACAAAGGGCCTGACAGGAGCGCGTATCGCCGCAATTGTGGGGGATACGGCTGATTGCGAATCCATGATCGCCCTTAAAGATCTGATGGTAGCGCTGGGCTCCCCCAATATCGATTGCCGACAGGATGGTGCGAGGATTGGTGACGGCGCGCGCGCCGGATATCTGTTCAATACAACGATTGCCGGCATCGACGACGCCGACGCCATATTGCTGATCGGCACTAATCCACGTTGGGAAGCCCCGATAATCAATGCGCGCATTCGCAAAAACTTTCTGAATGGCGGCCTGAAAATCGGCGTTGTAGGGCCGCAAATCGATCTGACTTACAAAACCGACTATCTCGGAGCCGGACCCGATACACTTGCAGAAATCGCGGCGGGCAGTCACGCCTTTTGCGAAGTTCTCAAAAACGCAGACCGACCGATGCTGATCGTCGGTCAGGGTGCGCTGGCCCGCAGTGACGGTGGAGCAGTGCTCGCCGCTGCCCGAAAAATCGCCGACGAATGCGGGCTGATCAAGGACGGCTGGAACGGATTTAACGTCCTGCATCGCGCTGCTGCGCGGGTTGGCGGTCTCGATCTCGGTCTGTTGCCCTCCAAAGACGGGCGTGATGTCGCGGGCATTCTGGGTGGCGCCGCTGCAGGTGAGATCGATCTTGTCTACCTGCTCGGCGCGGATGAGATAGAGGCGAGCAAACTCGGCCAGGCCTTCGTTGTCTATCAGGGCCATCATGGCGATGCGGGGGCCCACCGGGCGGATGTCATTCTGCCGGGCGCGGCCTATACCGAAAAAAACGGGACATATGTAAACACCGAGGGGCGTGTACAACGCGGCTGGCGCGCGGTATTCCCGCCGGGCGACGCGCGGGAAGACTGGACGATCATTCGGGCGCTCTCGGACGTGCTTGGTTGTAAATTGCCCTATGACAATATTTCTGCTGTGCGCAAGCGCATGACCGAGGCAAATAAATCCTTTGAATGTCTCGATGAAGCGCCATCGGAAAATTGGGATAAGTTCGGTTCGGATGGTTCCCTCGGGGATGCCCCGTTCGAGAGTCCGGTTGATAATTTTTACATGACGGATCCGATCAGTCGGGCATCGGAAACCATGGCTGAATGCACCCGCGTCGTCCTCGGTCGCGATATGTCAAGGACCGGCACGGATGGCTGAGTTCTGGACCGGATACGCATTGCCGACGGTGATTATCGTCGGGTACGTGCTTGCGATTATTTTGCCGCTTTTGACGGCTGTTGCCTATCTGACCTATGCCGAACGCAAGGTCATCGCGGCGATGCAGCTGCGCAAGGGACCCAATGTGGTTGGTCCGTTTGGCCTGCTGCAGCCGCTGGCCGACGGGCTGAAACTGTTTTGCAAGGAAACGGTGCTGCCATCCGGGGCCAACAAGATCGTCTTCCTCGCGGCGCCGATGATCACCTTTATCCTCGGCCTGGTTGCCTGGGCGGTCATTCCCTTCGACGAGGGGATGGTTCTGGCCGACATCAATGTCGGCATCCTGTACCTGTTCGCGATCTCGTCGCTTGGCGTTTACGGCATCATCATGGCCGGATGGGCGTCGAATTCAGTTTATCCGTTTCTCGGCGCGCTTCGGTCGGCGGCGCAGATGGTGTCGTACGAAGTCTCGATCGGTTTTGTGATCATTACCGTGCTGCTCTGTGTCGGCTCGCTCAATCTTTCTGATGTGGTTACCGCACAGAAGACCGTCTGGTTCTGCATCCCGCTGCTGCCGATGTTCGTCATCTTTTTTATCTCAGGTCTGGCGGAGACCAATCGGGCGCCGT
>JBLHKG010000220.1:0-4990 GCA_047619835.1 Alphaproteobacteria bacterium | reverse complement strand
TCGCGAAACACTTCGGCGATTTGCCCGGCGTTGAGATGGATCGCCGGCATCACGATATGGCTCGGCGTCTCATGGCGGAGCTGAAGAATATATTCGCCGAGATCGGTCTCGATCGGCTCGATGCCGGCGGCGGCGAGATGATCGTTGAGGGCGATTTCCTCGCTCAGCATCGATTTGCTCTTGGCGACGGTCTTTGCTCCGGCCGCGCGGCAGATGTCGGTCACCGTCAGCCGCGCCTCCGCCGCATTGCGGCACCAGTGAACCACGCCGCCCGCCGCAGTTACGTTTTTCTCGAACTGCTCCAGCAGTTCGTCAAGATGGGCAAGCGAATGGTTGCGGATGGCGGTGGCATGATCGCGCAGCGCATCAAACTCCGGCATCCGGCTGAGCATCGCCGCCCGGTCGCGGCGAAACTCGGTCTGCAGCTTGGCGAGCGCCCCCTGCAGGGTCGGGTCGGCAAGCGCGGCGGCGGCGCGGGCCGGAAAATCCGGGTTGCCGCTCTTGTCACGATTATCGGTGGTGGAATCCACGCTCATCCATCCCCTGCAATCGCGGGGCCGTCGGTCATGCCGGCAAGCAGCTCGGCAACGTGACGCGCCTCTACGCGATCCCCGCGGCGGCTGAGCCGGCCGGCAATCGCCAACAGGCAGCCGAGATCGCCGGCAACGATGGTATCGGCGCCGGTTGCGAGAATCGCATCGATCTTGGAGTCGGTCATTGCGGTGGAAATTTCGCCGTACTTGATGCAGAACGTGCCGCCAAAGCCGCAGCAGACATCGGCGGTCGCATGGTCCTTCATCGTCAGCCCGTCAATCGAGGCCAGAAGAGCGCGCGGCTGGTCCTCCACGCCGAGCTCGCGCAGCCCGGCGCATGAATCGTGATAGGTGATCGTGCCGCGGAAATCTGAATGGAAATCCGACTTGACCGCGGTGACTCCCCTGACATCGGTCAGAAACGAGGTGAGCTCCCAGCTTTTTTCGCCAAGCGAAGCGGCGCGCGCTGCCCAGTCCGGATCGTCCGACAGGAGTTTGGGAAAATGCCGGCGCAGCATGGCGGCGCACGACCCCGAGGGCGCGACCACGTAGTCAAATTGTTCAAACAGAGAGATGGTCTGGCGCGCAATGGCGGCAGCGGCCTGCCGATCACCCGCATTATAAGCCGGCTGACCGCAGCAGACCTGCCGTTCAGGCACCGAAACGACACAGCCGGCATCCTCCAGCAGCGCCGCAGCAGCGAAGCCGACCGTCGGGCGCAGCGCATCGACCAGACAGGTGGCGAACAACCCGACATGGGGGGCGTCCGTAATGTTTTTGTCATGCTCAGTATTCATAGGGAACAAGGCTAAAGCATTTTCCACTCACGTGGTATCGCTCCAGCCCGCTCCCCCACCCGGCCACCCAGCGTGAGGATCCTGTGGGTGGCCGGGTGGAGGAGCGGGCTGGCCAAGCTTGAACGGAAATTCCCTAATCCATCAGCTCAAACATCACCAGCAGCGTGCGCTGCAGGAAATTGAAATTATCGTCCGACACCATGTAGATCAGGGTTCGGCCCGCTACATCGCGCCGGGCGGCGACGCCTTCGAAATTTTCGGCCAGCGGCGAGGCGTCAAACTCGGCGAGGCGTTTGGCTTCTAGCACTGCGCCGGGACGAATTGCGGATGCCGGCAGGGTAGCGAGGCGGGCGGCAAACCCGCCGGCCCAGGTAAAACGGCGCTCGACCAGCAACATATCGCCATCAGGCAGCACCGCCGCGCCGGTCGGTCGGAACAGCAAATTGCGGCGATAGCGGAATTCCCGCCACGGCGTGGCCGGGCGATCATCCTGCCGTACCCAGCCAAGCAGATCGCCGGTGCCAAGCGGAAACCCTTCAGCAATGGCAACCAGCCGGCCATCGCCAAGCCGGGCCAGTGTTTCAACCCCCTGATTGGGATGGGCGCGGCCAAGGATCGGCGGATACAAAATCTCCTGCGGGCGGGCGGCAAAGGGGTTGGCAAACGGGCTGGGAGGTCCCCGGTAAATCCACAGGCGATGATTATGCTCGAACGACACGGCGAGCCCGCCGGGTACAGATTCAAGCGATTCTGCGTCACCGCCGTTCTTGTGAGCCACAACCGCGCCGAGGGGCACTCTCAATTGACCAATCGAGGCCTTGTAGAGGGTCTGCAGATTGCCATCGGTATCATAGCCGGCGTGCATCCGGATCCAGCTACCGGCATCGGAGACCATCGACAGGATTTTGCCATCGGGCGAGACGCTAAGTCCGGACAGGCCACCGAATTTGACATCCGGCGCCGTGATCGCAAACCCACCGCGCCAGACCAGTCGTCCGATGCGGGTCCGTTCGGGATCCTCGTCATCCAGCGAAATCGCGTCCAGCGAAAGGGCCAGGGGGCGGGGCAGTGCAGGACATGTCCAGAACACCGACATCGCCATAACCAGCAGGGCGGCACGACCCCGGACGGAACCTGGAATTCGTATCATGATCCGGGAAAGGCATCCCGGGGCAGCAACAAAAAATACCTGCCGGGGCGGTTCATGCGTCCCGCCCGCGCCGCCGCGTCCGGTCCGGCGCCAAAGAAAATATCGCCGCGAACCGCACCCTTGATCGCCCCGCCGGTATCCTGCGCCACCATCAGCCGCCGATAAGGGCGGGCAGCATCCAGCGCATCGGTGGTTGCCAGCCAGACCGGCACGCCGAGCGGGATCAAACGGCGATCCACCGCGAGAGAGCGGCCCGGAGTCAGGGGAACATTGCTCGCCCCGATTGGGCCCGGGCCTGTCAGCCGGCGAAAGAAAACATACCGGGCGTTGCTGTTCAGAACCGCTTTTGCATCGGCGGGATGGGCGGCGAGCCAGGCACGGATGGACTGCATCGAAACCGTGCTGCGATCGAGCGCACCGCGCCGCACGAGGACGCCGCCGATTGAGGTATAGGGCTGACCGTTATGACCATCGAAGCCGAGACGCAGGATCTTGCCATCGGGCAGACGAACGCGTCCGGAGCCCTGAATCTGGAGAAAAAACACATCTACGGGATCGGCTGCCCAGGCCAGCGGCCGGGCCGCAGCGCCAAGCGCGCCGGCGTCAATCTGATGGCGGACGGGATAGGGCACGAACGCCCCCCGCTGCACCCGCCCCACGATCGATTTACCTTTAAGGGCCGGATCGAACGCGCCGAGACGGACGCGCGCCAGATCGCGCGGCCGGGCGTAAACCGGCACGGAGAACGACCGTGACTTTTGCAACGCGCCGGTGATCTCGGGCTCGAAATAGCCGGTAAACAGCCCCTCGCCACCGCTACTGCCGGCAACCTCAAAAGGGGCGAACCATCGCTCGATGGCCGCACGGACGGTGGCGTGGTCGCTGGTGGCCCCCAGCCTCGCAAGCGCGCGGCAGGGTCGGTGAAACGCGCCGGCGCGGAGGCCGCGAACAGAGCCGCCCGCTTTGACCCCGGCCGGGCGTTCAAGCCATTTGGCACAACTCAGACGCAGCGGCGCAAGAACCGCCGCCTGCTGTCCTGTCCGCCATCCGGGGAGCTGGTCGAACGACACAGGAGACAACGCGATTTCATCGCCGGAAGGCGGCTCAACACGCGGGGCGCACGCGGCGAGCGCCGCCAGAAGAAGTGTGGTGAGAGCGACCTTGCGCAGGGTCTTAATTGGGGCTGCGGGTTTCGACCAGGGTCCAGTTGGGATCCCGCGCGCGGGTATTGCGGGCAAAGGTCCAGAGATCGGTGATGACGGCGACGTGATTGGGGTCGCCATCGATCACCGCGTCGTCCGCGTTTTTCGTTACGTTGACCTGTTCAGTGACAAACTTGATGACGACAAACGCCATCCGCCCATCGAGCCGCGCCTCAATAATATCGCACGATTTAATGCCGATGAGGGTGGTCTCCAGCGTTTCGCCGGCCTCTTCACGCTCCTTGATAGCGGTCGAGAAATTTTCGAACACCTCGTCATTGAGCAGATTGTGCAGCATCTTGGTGTCGCCATCGGCAAACGCCTGAACCACCATTTCAAACGCCCCCTGGGCGCCCGGCAGAAATTCCGCCGGATCGAAGTTCTGATCGGCGATGCGGATCTGGGTCAGCCCGGCTGAAAGCGGGTCGTCGCTGTCGGCTGCCTCAAACGCGGCCTCGGCGGATTCCGCCCGGGCACCCCGTTCAGGCATCTCGATCACATTATCGTCGGACGCGGCATCGCGGCTCGGCCCGGTTACCGATTCGTTCTGTGAATCGTTCTGCGGATCCTTGGGCGGACGGCGCTCATGCCCGGTCCGGCGGCCAAGGACGCTGCGCAGTCGGAACACCAGGAAAGCGGCCAGCGCCGCAAACAGGATGATGTCTAATGCCTGGAAACCTTCGCCCATGGGACAATTCGCCGATCGTTGACTAAAGCCGTTACGTCACTTGTGCATCACTTGTGCGTCATTTGCTCGACACGGACAGGCCGCCTGTTCTACACCCCTGTACTACAGCAATGCGGGGAACCGGAGGACACGCCGTACCGCCTCTCGTCCGTCGCCACGAACGCTCAGTACCAGAACCTAGGGTTTCGGAGCCCAATTCGCAAGCATGCCCCTCTTAATACTTGGCCTTTTCATTGCCGTCCCGATTATCGAGATCGCCGTCTTCATTGAAGTCGGCGGACGCATCGGGCTGTGGAACACGGTTTCGGTGGTGATTGTGACGGCAATGATCGGCACCTGGATGCTGCGCTCGCAGGGGCTGAAGACGCTGGACAGCGCGCGCCGCAGCATGGAACGGCAGGAGTTCCCGGTCGCCGAACTGTTCGACGGGATCTGCCTGCTGATCGCCGGGGTGCTGTTGCTGACCCCTGGTTTCGTGACCGACGCATTTGGCTTTCTGCTGTTCATGCCGCCGGTGCGGGCCGGATTGCGGGTGTGGATCTGGACGATCCTGCAACGCCGCGGGGGAGGCCGCGTCTGGGTCGATGGGCATGATCTCGGCGGAGACGGTCGCCATGGCG
>JBLHKG010000219.1:0-5002 GCA_047619835.1 Alphaproteobacteria bacterium | reverse complement strand
CTCGACGCTCGGGGTGTTCGTCGGTCTGATCCCGGGGCTCGGCAGCACGGTGGTCGACTGGTTCGCCTATGGGCTAGCCAAGCAGACCTCCCGCAATTCGGAGACCTTCGGTACCGGAGACGTGAGGGGCGTAATCGCGGTCGATGCGGCATCCAACGCCAAGGAAGGTGGCGCGCTGGTCACCACCATCGCCTTTGGCGTACCTGGCAGCGTCACCATGGCCCTGTTGCTCGGCGCCTTCCAGATCCTCGGTCTGGTTCCCGGGCCGATGATGCTCACCCGACAGCTCGATGCGACGCTTACGTTGGTGTGGGGGTTGGTGCTCGCCAATGTGATTGGCGGTGCTCTCTGCTTCCTGTTCGTTGGGCAGATTGCCCGGATATCGATGGTCAAGGTGGATCGCATCTTTCCGGTCCTGATGGTGATCATTTTCCTCGGCGCCTTTCAGGGGCATCAGGGGATAGGCGATCTGGTGGTGCTGATGATCATGGGCGTGCTCGGCTGGATGATGAAACGGGGCGGCTGGCCGCGCCCGGCGTTGATGCTGGGCTTTATTCTCGGCGGAAAGATTCAGGACACGCTGTTTCTGTCGATTGAGCGTTACGGCGCGTCGTGGATTCTTGAACCGCTGCCTTTGTTCCTTGGGGCGCTCTGTGTTCTCAGCATCGGGCTCGGCGCGTTCTATCAGCCGGGAGAGGGCAGGCGGGAGAAAACGCCGTGGGTGTTCCGGCCGGAATGGAGCCTGCGCCCGATCCTGACGGTAACCCTGCTGACCGTCGTCGCCCTTATGAGTGTTGAAGCCCTGCCATGGGAGTATCAGGCGCAGCTGTTCCCGTTGGCGATCGGGCTGCCGACCATCGGCTTTCTGGCGTTTCAGCTATGCCATGATCTGTTCGCGCGACCGCCCGCAGGCGCCACCCCGGAATACGCAGATATCCAGCCCGATGTGGTGGGGGATCGGAGTGAGTTCATTCGCAATGTCATCTCGATCTTCGGCTGGCTCTGCGGGCTGCTGGTTGGCATGGTCGTGCTCGGTCTGCCGGTGGCCATGACGATCTTCGTGTTCTCCTATCTGAAATTCAGATCGAACGAGAAATGGTGGGTCGCTGCCCTCGTCACCATAATTCTCAACGCGCTGCTGTTCCTGTTCTTCGACAGAATCCTGAACGTAGTCTGGCCCGAAGGGCTGCTGGGAATTGGATAAAGAAAAGGCCGCCTCGCGGCGGCCTTTTCACGTTATTAAAAAAAAGTCCTGATTGCTCACGCCGGCTCGGGAATCTTCTCTTTCTTCTCGGCGCGGTCTTCCTGATATTCTATACGGTCGAAGCCGTGCACCGAGAGATCAAACTCGTTGCCATGCGGGTCGATGGCGCGGGTTTCGGCGAAGGGCGGATTATTGGGGCGGACCTTGGGGGCCATGACGCCTGCGGCGTTGAGTTTATTGGCGACATCCTGAAGGTCGTCGATGGCGAATCCGAAATGGTCGAGCCCTTCGTGCGTGTCGCCCTCGCGCATCGGCAGCAAAGCCAGGCTCAGATAGCCGTCGCTCATATAGACGGCGCCGGTCTCACGACGCAGCACGACTTCGAGCCCCAGCGTGTTTTCATAAAACGTTGCCAGTTCGTTGGGATCGCGGGTTTTGATTGCGAGATGTTTGATCTTGGCCATGGAAACCTCCGTTAATCGGGTCGCTCGCGTCATGCAAAAACCCGTTAAGAAATTGTACCATTATGATTGGCTTTGGCAAACCATAGTGTGAGGTGCGTAAATACGGGTTAGCGCTCCGCTGTCGCCGTGCTATACGCAGCCACTATGACTGAAACAGTAAATACCGAAACCGAAACCGCCCCAGAGGATGAGGTCGCGCGCGATTTTATTCGCGAGCAAATCCGCGCCGACCTGACGGACGGGGTGCATCAATCGATCGTCACGCGCTTTCCGCCGGAGCCCAACGGTTATCTCCATATCGGCCATGCCAAATCGATCCTTCTCAATTTTGGCGTTGCTGGGGAATTCGGTGGGACCTGTCATCTGCGGTTCGACGACACAAATCCGGCCCGGGAAGACCAGGAATATATCGACGCGATCCAGGCGGATGTTCGCTGGCTCGGCATGGATTGGGGCGAGCAGGTCTATTACGCCTCCGACAATTTCGAGCAGCTTTATGGCTGGGCCGAACAGCTGATTATGGACGGCAAGGCCTATGTCGACGATTTGACCGCTGACGAGATGCGGGACTATCGCGGCACGCTGACCGAGCCGGGGCGCGACAGTCCGCATCGGGCGCGCGGCGTCGATGAAAATCTCGATCTGTTCCGCAGAATGCGGGCCGGGGAGTTTGCCGATGGGATGCGCGTTCTCCGCGCCAAAATTGATATGGCGTCGGGCAATATTAATCTGCGCGATCCGGTTCTCTATCGCATCATCCGGGCGCACCATCCTCGCACCGGCGATGCGTGGTGCATCTATCCCACCTATGATTACGCCCATGGCCAGACCGATGCGATCGAGGGCATTACCCATTCCCTCTGTACGCTGGAATTCGAGGATCACCGGCCACTCTATGACTGGCTGATCGAGAATTTGTCACCGATAACGAATTTGCCGACACCATCACGACCGCGCCAGTATGAATTTTCGCGTCTCAATATCACCCACACGGTGCTGTCCAAGCGTCGCCTGATGCAGCTGGTGTCGGAAGGCCATGTTGCCGGATGGGACGATCCGCGAATGCCGACGATTTCCGGGCTGCGGCGCCGCGGTGTGCCGGCGGCCTCGATCCGCGAGTTTATTTCCCGCCTGGCGATTTCCAAAACCGAAGGGATAGTCGAACAGGCCGCACTCGACCACGCGATCCGCGATTATCTCAATGTGCATGCCGAGCGCCGCATGGCGGTGTTAAGGCCGCTGAAAGTGGTGATAGAGAACTGGCCTGAAGGAAAAATAGACTATCTCGACGCCGCCAATCATCCGGGAAATCCCGACGCCGGCAGCCGGAAAATACCGTTCAGCGGTGAGCTCTATGTCGAGCAAGAC
Organism: Alphaproteobacteria bacterium; assembly: GCA_047619835.1. GTDB lineage: Bacteria > Pseudomonadota > Alphaproteobacteria > MPNO01 > UBA2964 > JAYOEY01. Next base: position 1,966 of record JBLHKG010000219.1, on the reverse strand, counting down.
GATTTCATGGAAGATCCACCCAAGAAGTTCTTCCGTCTCGGGCCGGGGCGCGAAGTACGCCTTCGCTTCGCCTATTTCATCACCTGTACGGACGTTGTGAAGGATGATCAGGGCGAGGTTATCGAGCTGCGCTGCACATACGATCCGGAAACGCGCGGCGGCAATGCGCCGGATGGGCGCAAGGTACGCGGCACGATTCACTGGGTCTCGGCCGAGCATGCGATTCCGGCAACAATGCGACTCTATAATCCGCTGTTCACCGCTGAAATTCCCGGGTCAGTCTCCGGGGATTTCCTCGACGATATCAATCCGGACTCGCTTGAAGTGCTGGACCAGTGCTGGATCGAACCCTCACTAAGGGAGTTGCAGCCGGGGACAAACATCCAGTTCGAACGAATAGGATATTTTTGCGTCGATACCGATGGAAGTTCCGAACGTCCGGTCTTCAACCGGACAGTCGGGCTGCGGGATTCCTGGGCCCGGGCCCAAGCCAAAGGTTCGTGATCCTGTAAACCCGCCAGGTCGGCGTAATCGTTAATTGGTCAGCCAGTCACGGAGCGCGGCGGTTACCGCCGGGGCGTTCTCGACAGTCGACATATGCCCGCTCTCCTCGAAGATGACGAGCTTGGCGCCAGGGATGGCGGCCACCATTTCCTCATGCTGGGCAACCGGACTCCATAAATCTTCGCGCCCGACCCCTACCAGCGTCGGCACAGTGATGCTGGCAAGCGCCGGCATCGCGTCGGGGCGGTTGAGCAGAGCATTTTGCTGGTTGGCGAAGATTTCTGGCGTCTTGCGCTGAACCATTTCCCGGAGCGGCTGTAACAGGCCGTCATCTGCCGTTCGGTTCGGATGCACCATCGGCGGCAACCAGGCATCGGCGAGAGCCGCCATGCCCTGTTCCCGGGCAAGCGCAACAAGCTTCATACGTCCGACCTCCTCACCGTCCCGGCGTGGCTGAGCCCCGGTATCCAGCAGCGCCAGCCGTTCTACCCGGTCAGGCGCCAGCCGCCACAGCGCCATCGCAGCGCGTCCTCCCATCGAATGGCCGATGACCGATGTTTTTCCATCACAAAGGTCCAGCGCGGTACGGGCCATGGCCTCCAGACTGTCTTCCCGGTCAAACTCCGGAATAAGGAAATCGGCGATATCAGCCAGAGCCGTCGCTTGCTGTTGCCAGACATAGGCGTCGCAGAGGAGCCCTGGCAGCGCCAGAACGGTCTTGTTTTTGGCCATGATCGACGAATTTCCTTAATGTTACGACGTCAGGATAGGAAGAAATAGTTAAATTAAAACAATGACTTGATACAGTCATAATTTTTGTTTTCACTTCTCCAGCGCCTGATTCCGGCTGTTGCGCATGTGTTTTGTTGAACAATGCGAACGAAGGTCAAATGAGCGGCCGATGTTAAATTATGGTTTACCCTTACCTGTCAGAATTGCCTTGGATGACGACACTTTATAGCAATCGTGAGCGGGAAATGGACGCCTCGTCGCAAGTCGAGGCTGCAGGCGGGCTTGCCTTGTCCGAAGTTCTCCAAATGTGTGCCATCATTCCCGACCCGGTTTTGATTGCCTGTCACGACGAGATCGTTCACGTCAACGCAGAGTGTTGCCGGATGCTCACTGCGGAAGACAGCTCCGCGTTGCTTGGGTTGCGGGTCGGGGAGGTTATTGTCGGTGCTCCGTGCGATGCAGGAAACGGGGCGCTGCCGGCACAAAAACGGTCAACGGCTATGCGTCTGGACGGAACGATGCTGGAGATTGAACTCCGTACCGGTCGTGTTCCCTGGAATGGTGTAAATGCGACGATGATGGTGCTACGGGAGGAACTGGATTCCCGTGCGGCGCTCAGACATCTGCGGGATCAGGTCGGGTCGCTGGCTATGACAATGGAAACGACCAGTACGCGCCATTTGGAAATCACCAAGGAGCTTCATCACGCCAAGGAAGTGGCGGATCTCGC
>JBLHKG010000218.1:0-5004 GCA_047619835.1 Alphaproteobacteria bacterium | reverse complement strand
GTTTGCGTGCAGCGGGTCTTTTCAGGGCGCGCCGTAGAGGGCGACCGAGCGAATGGCATAATCGCCGGCGTTACCGGGGGTGCCGTTATTGGCGGTGGCGGTGATAACGAACCGGTCGAACGCCGAGCGGAAGGCGCGGTCAACAACGCGGAGCTGGGTTTTGCCGTCGAGCGTCACATTCATGTCGCCGGTGGCATCGCGGGTCAGCAGCAGCGTATGGGTTTTGCCGTCATCAAGAGAATTTGTCAGATGTGCCGATTCAATCACCGCGCTGCCGCGGCTGCCCCGCCGGCTCAAGGACAGGGCAGGAGAGGCGCCCGAAGTAAGTTTGAGGAAATAACCGAGCGCGGCAGGGCCCTGTCCCAGTCCGAACTCAAGATTTCCGCCGTTGCGCGCCGCACTGGATTGAAACGCACTGGATTGAAACAGGACCCGCGCCGCGAATTTATTGGGGATGGCACGTTCAAGAACAATAATGGCATCGCCGGCGGCTTGCGTAACAGCAGGCGCAACAGGTGCGGCGGGCTGGGATTCAGGCTGGCGGCGATTGCGCGACAATTCGCGGAGAACCGTGCCGAACAGGACGGCGCCTAAATCCTGATTACCCTGTTCAGCCTGGGGGGCGGGTTGTTGCGGCGGCGCCACCGGCGGCGGAGCAGCATAGCGGGCGGTCAGCCCCCTCGGCCCAACGGTGAAGGCCCCGGAGGTCACCCGCCAGGCCGGATTGCGTCTGTAATCGCCGTCGCGAAAATCATCCGACACGACCAGCTGATTCCACGGCCAGGCATACCGCCGCATCAGATCGTTGAGATCGGCAATAAAACGGGGATCGGCCGCGCGTTGCCGGGCGGCGTCGCCGGTTAGCTTGCCAAGCTCCTTGAGCAACGCATCGATGGCCTCGGCGCGGGCAGGCGCGGCCTTTTCAGGCGTCGTGGCAGGCGGCTGTTTCCAGTCGCTCGAATAGCGCGGTTGCTGCGCCTGGCCGGGCGTCGCGGCAAACAGCGCCATCGCTGTACCGAGAAGGCCGGCACCAAGAAGGGCCGCGCCAAGAATGATCGTCCGGGATGACGCCGTTTCAGTCATGGGGATACGGTTGCGCATCATGGAATGGATTGCAAGCCCGGAAACACAGCCCGGAAATGAGGCACGCGCCGGCGGCGCAGCGATGACCGCACCAAAATCCTGCCCAACATAATTTGCAAATCCGGGCACCGTGCCAGACTACCATTCGTGACCCTCAACTGACTCCGGGGCTCGATAGACTCATTTGTCGACCGCCCATACAATCTCGCTCTTCGGTTGGCCTGAAAGCATTTACATTTCATGGCAGAAGAACGCGCCCAACGGCGTCTTGCCGCCATCCCCGGCGCTTCCGGGCAAGTCGGTCCACATATGCAATATGCGAGTCTCCGCCAGCGGGCCTTATACCAAGTCTCGCTAATAGAGACTCATTGGGATCGCGTATAGGGCCGGACGGGGGAGCGGGCTGGCGACGTCTGAACGGAAAACGCTCTAGCTCCAGAAGCGCTGAAGGCCGTCATAGGCGATCAATTTAAGCGCCAGGGCTACGAGCATAATTCGGAAAGCGACCAGAAAATATTCTTCATTCAGATTGCTCAGAACGGCTCGCCCCACCCTGGTGCCGATCATGGCCGCGGGGATCATGCAAAGCATCAGCGGGCCGTATTCCGCAAGACTAAATCCAATCAGTGTGAATCCGGCGATCTTAAGAAGATTTCCGATAAACCCGAAAAAGCCCAACGTTCCAACGACCTGCTCCTTTGACAGATCGTTGCGGATGACCAAAACACCGAGTATGGGCGCAATGACCCCTACGATCATATTAAGGACACCCGTGACGAATCCGATGGGCAGAAATGCCCATAAGGGTAATTCCTTGTCCTGTAAATTCCGGAGCTGTCTCGTCGCCAACGAGACCAGGACGAAGCATCCGATAAGGATTTGAATGATTTCCGTCGGCAAACCCTGAAACAGGAAAAGACCCAGTGCAACGCCAAACGGCATCAGAGCTGCAAATCGAATGATGATGGGCCACGACATGTGGTCCCAAAGCAACCAGACCCGTATCGTGTTCGAAGCCAGTTGCACGGCCCCATGGACGGGGATTGCGGCGGCTGGCGACATGATCTGCAGCATGATGGCGATCAGCGCGGTGCCGCCGCCCGCGCCAACCACGGCGGTTAAGGCCGATGTGCAAAATGCGGCGGCGGACAGGAGGCCTATTTCTACTGGGGTCATGGAATACACAACGAGAGGAGACGCTTACTCTGATACCGGCTGCGGCCTCCGAAGGCAATGTGGCCGGTATGGATGACCCATTCGCAAGCAACAGGATGCCATTGTATAGTCGGGCGACGTATAGTTGCGCGACGTATAGTTGCGCGACACTGCCAAGGATATGTCGTGAAACTTTCCCTTTCGGTCCGGATCGCTGAATCGTCGAGCCGCAAAGACATTGCTGAAGTTCCGCTGGAAGACCTCGCGCCGCTCGCCCGCGCGGCGGGATTCGAAGCACTGTCGATGCGGGCATCGGCGCTCCCGGTCGATGCGGCGCCCGCCAGAATGCAGGAGGTCCGCAACCTTCTTGACCGCGAAGGCCTTGCCGTGTCGATGGTCACCGGCAATGTGGCGCTCGCCGCGAATTCGGGCGACGCGCCGGCAAACCTGCGGGATATTACGCCCCATCTGGATCTTGCCGAGCGGCTGGGCGCTGAACTTGTGCGCGTCATGCTCCAGTCACCGGACGATATTCCCCACGCCCGGAGGGCGGCTGACGCAGCGGCGGAGCGGGATATGAAGCTGGTCCAGCAGACCCATTGGGGAACGCTTTGCGAAACAATCGAGCAAGCGCTCGATCTCGTGGGGAAAGTCGATCGACCGAATTTCGGTATCAATTTCGAGCCGGCAAACCTGCTGGCCTGCGGCAGCGATCATGGGGTCGATGCGCTGACCCGGCTCGCGCCGCATCTGTCGAATTTCTATTTTCAGAATGTCCGGCTCAACCCGTCGGGCGAACATTGTTTCAGGACGCGCCGGCGAGGGGATGTCAGGCTCAATTATGTCCCGCTCGACGACCCGGCGGGCATTGCTGTCGCGCCCCTGATCGAAACGCTTGAGAAGCTTGGTTACAAGGGCTGGATTACCGTGCATCAGCCGCTTCGACCGGGCCAGTCGGTAAAGGACGCGGTTGCCGAGGCAGCGCGCGTCATCGGTCCGTTGGTCCAGGGCCAATCGTGACCGCTCGGCTGGTTTTAGCCGCCGCCGGGACCGGCCTTGCCGTACGGCTTGATGGGGGCTCTGCCGGGCCAGGATGTCAGAGTGTTCCCTAAAGCCACTGGGCGGTTTTGACCGGCAGCACCTTTCCCATCCAGATCGCGTGGTCGGTGTGGTCGGCGACGTGATCGCCGGTGCTGTCGGCATGAATCAGGATAGTGAGCCCGTCGCGGTGGATGGCGAGGAACGGCAAAAATCTCTCGAACAGCGCGTGGTCGAAGACGACCTGGTACATCGGTTCGGGGTGGGGGCCGACGGGTCTGACGTGACAACCGCCGATCATGGTTTCGGGAAAGGCCTGTGCGATCTTTTCGCGCAAAGCAAGCGCCCGGTCCATCGCAGCTTGCGTGTCGTAATAGATGTGCGCGTGCCAGGAACCGATGGCGGCGGGGTCGGGCAAGGTCATGGATATCCTGTTAACAGATCAGGCGAGCGCCGTCAGGTGGTCATTCGGTTCAAAATCATCCTGCCTTCAGTCATCCTGCCAGGGCCGGCGGGGCGCGCCGAGTCTGCGGATGATGTCGTCGAGCTGCTCGAGATTGCTGTAATCAATACTCACCCGGCCACCCTTGCGGCCGAACGCGATGTCGACTTTGAGGCCGAGCACATTGCTCAGCATTTTTTCCAGCGCCAGCGTGTCGACGTCTTTGGTGGGCCCGGTGGCGCGGCGGTTGGCGGCGTTTCTGGCGGCTTCCTCGCGCTCCTCTGACGGGATGCGCTCGATTTTGGCGAGCTTTTCCGCCTGGCGGACGCTGAGGCCTTTTCGGACGATCTGATGGGCGATGCGCGACGCCGCGGTGAGCCCGATGAGGGTACGGGCGTGACCCGCCGACAGGCGACCGGCGGCGATATAGGCGCGGACATCATCCGGCAAGGTCATCAGCCGCAGCGTGTTGGCGATGTGCGGGCGGCTCTTGCCGACCACCTCGGACAGGGTTTCCTGGGTATGGCCGAATTCATCCATCAGGCGGCGATAGCCCTCCGCCTCTTCCACCGGGTTGAGATCGGCGCGCTGGACATTTTCGACCAGCGCAACCTCAAGCACGCCGGCATCGGTGAGCTGTTTGACGATGACCGGCACTTCGTGAAGCTGCGCGAACTGCGCCGCCCGCCAGCGCCTCTCGCCGGCGACGATCTCATAGCGGCCCGGGGTGCCGGCCACTTCGCGTACCAGAATGGGCTGCAATATGCCCTGCTGGCGCACTGATTCAATCAGCGATTCGAGATCTTCCCGATCGAACATCTTGCGGGGCTGGAGCGGGCTCGGCTCAAGAAATTCGATCGGCACCGAGAGCAGGCCGTTTTGCGGCACGGATTTCCCGGGTTCGATCACATTGACATCGGGTTTCGGGATGGCGATCGGGTCGTTGCCGAGCAGCGCGGACAGGCCGCGCCCGAGCTTGCTCGGCGCGGGCCGGGCGGGTTTCGGTTCAAGAGCTGGTTTCTGCTCCAGATAGGGCTCCTGACGGGTGCCGGGGGCGGGGCGGTTTTCAGGGGAAGATTTGCTGGTTTCTTCACTCATGTGGCTCTCCTTCTTCGCGGCGCAGCACTTCGCGGGCGAGCTGGATATAGGCTTGCGATCCGGGGCAGCGGAAATCATACAGCAGCACCGGCTGGCCATGCGACGGCGCCTCGGAAACCCTTACATTGCGGGGGATCATGGTGCGGTAGACCAATTCGCCAAAATATTCGCGCACGTCATCGGCGACC
>JBLHKG010000217.1:0-5006 GCA_047619835.1 Alphaproteobacteria bacterium | reverse complement strand
CAATCCGCAAATAACAGCCTCGTTCGACAACGTAATGGATATTGAGCGCGGCCAGCGCGTCGCCCTGAAGTCGCGCGTCAAACAAAAGCGGTCCCCGATTGACCCAGCATAATCCACCCCTAACCAGTGATCCTATACCGGGTAGATCGCGGATCATGGCCTGCGCGATTCCGACAATTGTATCTCCGTCGGTGAACACGCCTCGCTCTACCCGCCAGCTATCGGCGATTCTTTTTGCTTCGCCATAGGCCCAGCACTGCATCAAATTCTGCGACTCCGCCCGCTCGGCGAGTTGCCCCCATTCAACCTGGCTGTATTCTCCGGGAACAAATTTGATCATAATATGCTGTATTAATCAGAAAGCCTGAGATCCAAGGGTGGCGCTGTCCTGCGACAGCACAGAGTAACACGGACACGCTCCGGACGTAATCGGATGTCCTTATCCAGTCAGGGCGGCAGCAACAACACAAAATGACCAAACCATCCCGGATCCTGCTCAATGCCCTGCACGCCAAAAGCGGCGGCGGGATAACCTATCTGCGCAATATGTTGCCGCGGCTGGCGGCCGACGACCGGCTGGACCTCCATCTGCTTATTCACACGGACCAGCACACATTGTTCAGCCCCCTCCCGCCATCGGTCACTCTGCACGAGGTGAATTTCAGACAGGGTTTCTGGGGGCGTGTGCTCTGGGAGCAAGCCAGACTGCCGCGTCTGGCGCGGCGACTTGGAATCGACATTACTTTTTCACCAGCCAATTTTGGGCCTCTCTTCGCGCCGGGGCTGGTCGTTCTTCTGCGCAATGCCGTCGAAGTCGGGCGCAACGAGCGCCGCATGATAAAACGTCTTTACTGGATCGCTCTCGGGTTTATGACGGCCCTGTCGGTCCTGCGGAGCCGCCGGGTCATTGCGGTATCCGACTATGCCGGAAAATCGTTGACCTTCGGCCTGGTGAAGAAATCGGCCGGCAAGCTATCCATCATCCATCACGGCATTGATCCGCTATTCACGCCAGGCGTGGTCGGTCCAGCCGACCCGCCGTTCCTGCTGGCGGTGGGCGATTTATACGTCCAGAAAAACTTTGGGACGCTGATCGAGGCCTTTGCCCTCGTGGCGCGATCCTATCCCCACCTATCGTTGAAAATCGCCGGTCGGCCTGTCGATGTGGATTACTGCAAACATTTGGAGACGGTGGTGCAGAGATTGGGGCTGGCAGGGTCAGTCGAATTTCTTGGCGAAGTGGGCCGTGATGATTTAATTTTGCTCTATCAACGATGTCGGATCTTCGTTTTCCCATCGATTGTCGAAACTTTTGGTCAACCGCTCGCCGAAGCAATGGCCTGTGGGGCAACGATCGCCTCTTCCCGGACGACGGCAATGCCGGAAATCGTTGGCGATGCCGCGTTATTTTTTGATCCGTCGGATGCAGAGGATATGGCCAGGAACATCGTCAATTTGCTGGAGGACGACGTGTTATCGCGTGACTTGGCCACGCGGGGTGCCTTAAGAGCAAAGAAATTTTCGTGGGACGACACCGCGCGTCATACTGCCGATGTCCTGGTAAGTGTAGAGTAGAAGATTCCATTGTCAGAAACACATGTTTCAGAATCCGGCGACGGTCCGGGCTACGGCAAAAATCTTCCAGTAATTTTACTCTGGCTATGGCTGATCCTGTGCGTTGGCCTGTATACCTCCCAATTCGGTCGTGAAGCGGCCTCTGTATTGCAGATTCTCGGAATCGACAGCCCACTGTCATAGGTTCCGTTATCTACCCACGCGAGGGACAAAAATTGGACACCACACGGCTTTCCATCGTCATACCCTGTTTTAACGAAACAGCGACGCTCCAAAGAACCATTGCCCGGGTACTGGCGTCGGACACCGCCGGTATGGAAAAGGAGCTCATTATCGTCGATGACGGCTCGACCGATGGATCGCGAGAATTGATGAAAGGGCTGGCGGCTGAGAACGATTCGATCAAAGCGCTGTTTCATGAACACAATCAGGGCAAGGGTGCGGCGGTCCGAACCGGTTTCGCGGCGGCAACCGGTGGGATCGTGCTGATTCAGGATGCCGATCTGGAATATAACCCCGCCGATTACCCCAAGCTGCTAGGGCCGATACTCGACGGTCGCGCAGACGTCGTTTACGGGTCCCGCTTTCGCGGCGGCGAGGAAGGGCGTGTATTCTTTTTCTGGCATTCGGTCGCCAATCGCGGGCTGACGCTGCTATCGAACATGTTCACCAACCTCACGCTGAGCGACATGGAGACCGGTTATAAGGTGATGTCCAAGGAAGTCCTCGACCAGCTGAGTTTGCGACAGAACCGATTTGGCATCGAACCCGAGATGACGGCCAAGATTGCCCGTCTGAAGCCGACGCCGGCTATTTATGAAGTCGGCATCAGCTATTCGGGACGAACCTACGCGGAGGGCAAGAAAATCGGCTGGAAGGACGGCGTTCAAGCGGTTTACTGCATTCTCCGATACAACCTGTTTGGCTGATGCCTGACGCGGGACCAAATGATTCCGGCGCCTCGATGCGCATTCTGTTCCTGAGCGAAAACTTTCCGCCCGAAACCAATGCGGCGGCGACACGTGTCCATGAACGGGCAATTTACTGGGTTCGGGCGGGTCATGAGGTGACCGTCATCACCCAGGCGCCGAATTTCCCCTATGGCAGGATTTTCGACGGCTACCGCAATCGCTGGCGGCAGGTGGAGACGATCGACGGCATTCGCGTCGTCAGGGTCAAAACCTATATTGCGCCAAATCAAGGGGTGATCCGGCGCTCACTCGATTTTGTGAGTTTTATGGTGACTGCCGTGCTGGCGGGCCTGCGCGAAGAACGACCGAACGTCGTCGTCGCGACCTCACCGCAGTTCTTTGCTGCCGTCGCGGGTTGGATGATCGGCGCGCTGCGGCGGATTCCTTTTGTCTTTGAGCTGGGAGATCTGTGGCCGGCCTCAATAGCAGCGGTTGGCGCCATGCGGGCGGGGGTCGCCCTCCGGATGGTGGAGAAGCTGGAACTATTTCTCTATCGCCGCGCCGCCACCGTGGTGGCGCTGACCGGTGCCTTCAAACAAAATCTGGTACGCCGTGGCATCTCGCCGGAAAAAATTGCCGTCGTGATCAATGGCGTCGATCTGGAGCGCTACGGGCCACGTGAACGCGATGCGGCGCTCGCCCGCGAATGGAATCTCGTGAACCGGTTCACCGTCGGTTATGTCGGCACGCATGGCATGGCGCACGGATTGCAGAACGTGATCGAGGCCGCCGCAATTCTTGATGACGAGGCGCCTGATGGCCCGGTCTTCGTCTTCGCGGGCCCGGGAGCAGCCCGTGACGGGCTTATCGCCAGCTCGGCCGAACAGGGACTTCAGAATGTCGTGTTTATCCCGCCCCAGCCAAAAGAGCGTATGCCGGCCATCTGGAGCCTGTGCGACGTCGCCCTGGTCCATTTGAAGGATTCGCCGGTATTCGCCGAGGTCATTCCGTCAAAGATTTTCGAGGCGATGTCGATGGGCCTGCCGATCCTGATCGCCGCCCCGCCGGGTGAAGCCACACAGATTATCGAGCATGAAAATGCCGGAATTGTTGTCCACGCCGAAGACCCTGGAGCACTGGCCGACGCCGTCCGCAAGCTCGCATCGGACGAGACGCTGCGCAGCTCCCTGGCCGCGGCGTCCCATGCGGCGGCGCCACGCTACAGCCGTCAGTTTCAGGCCGACGCCATGATGGAAGCGCTCAAAGCGGCGGCAGCGGGGGATGGCGGATCCGCGGCGGACCGCGTCGCGGCCCTGACGGAACCGGGGCGGTGAAACGAGTCGCCATCACCGGCGCCGGCGGGTTTGTCGGACGGGCGCTCTGTCACTCCCTTTCGACCGAAGGAATGGAAATCATTGCCGTCATCCGCTCGGGCGACATCCCGCAAGGCGCGAGCGAGACGCACCGGATCGGCGATATCACCGACCGGGCAGGATTGCGGGCGGCGTTTGAAGGGGTGGATGCGGTGGTTCACCTCGCGGGCCGCGCTCACGTCATGCAGGACGACACCGCAGACCCGCTGGCCGAATATCGCCGCATCAATGTCGAGGGCACCAAAGCCGTCGCTGACTGCGCCGCCGACGCCGGTGCAGGGCGTGTGGTTTTCGTGAGCTCGATCAAGGTCAATGGCGAACGCACCGACGGCAAACCCTTTTCCGAGACCGACGCACCGGCGCCCGAAGATCCTTACGGCGTAACAAAACGCGAGGCGGAGGAGGCTCTGTTCGAAATTGCGCGCGTCCGCGGAATTGAGGCCGTCTGCCTGCGCCCACCGCTGGTCTATGGCCCCGGCGTCCGCGCCAATTTCGCCGCCCTGATGACGCTGTGCGATAGCGGGCTGCCCTTGCCGTTTGGCGGGATAACGCACAATCGGCGCAGTCTGATATTTGTCGGCAATTTAACCAGCGCGATCAAGGCGGCCCTGTCGCACGAAAACGCGGCGGGCCGGGTCTTCCTTGTGCGGGACGGCGAGGATCTTTCCACTGCGGGGCTAATTCGCGTCCTCCGGCAAGCCTTGGGTCGATCGCCCCGCCTGGTCCCTGTCCCCGCCAGCTGGCTGAATGCCATGCTCTGCCTGATCGGGCGGCGCGTAATGGCCGAGCGCCTGCTCGGTTCCCTCACGATCGACGACAGAGCCTTTCGCACCACGCTCGGCTGGACCCCACCCTTCGCCATCGCCGACGCCATGGAAGTGACCGCCCGCGCGTTCCGGAACGCAGGTAAATCCGGCAGCTGAGTCCGCAGCCGATATACTTGGCCAATATACCTGGCCGATATACCTGGCCGAACCGGCCCACCCCCCAATACTTATGTGATTTAGGGCCAGGCGATTCGCTTCAGCGGATGGGCGCTTGCGCGTCGCTATGCTATGGTATCGTTGAGTCGGATCGTGAACGCATAGTGAGACAGACAGGAATATCATGAAAGGCCTTCGCCAGAAGATCGCCTTCGGCCATGACA
>JBLHKG010000216.1:0-5034 GCA_047619835.1 Alphaproteobacteria bacterium | reverse complement strand
AACCGGTTCTTCACCTCATGCGCCTGTGCGAGCGCGAGGGGGCTGCCACGGGTGGCGATGCGGACGGGGTAGGTCATAGCAAGTCTCTACCGCGCCATGGCGCAAAGGAAAAGAGCTTTGGGAAAGCCCGCCGGTCTGATCTAAAGCATTTTCCGTTCAGACGTAGCCAGCCCGCTCCTCCACCCGGCCACCCAGCAGGATACTCTCGTGGGTGGCCGGTTGGGGGAGCGGGCTGGAGCGATTTCACGGGAGCGAATAATGCTTTAAAGTGCCGCGCATGAAAATCCTTGGAATAGAGACCAGCTGCGATGAGACCGCCGCCGCCGTGGTCGACGATACCGGCACAATTCTCGGTGAAATCGTGCGGTCGCAGTTTGACGATCACGCGCCGTTTGGCGGCATCGTGCCGGAGATCGCCGCCCGCGCCCATCTGGAGACCATCGATTCGATCATCGCGGAGACCCTGCGCCGGGCGGATACCGGGTTCGATGGGCTTGACGCGGTCGCGGCGACCGGCGGCCCCGGCCTGATCGGCGGCGTCATTGTCGGCGTAATGACGGCGAAGGCTATCGCCGCGGCACGGGATATTCCCTTCATCGCGGTCAATCATCTCGAAGCCCATGCCCTCACTGCGCGGATGACCGACCGGCTCGAATTTCCCTATCTGGTGCTGCTGGTGTCGGGTGGACACACCCAACTGCTGATCGCCGAAGGGGTTGGCCGGTTCCGGCGGCTCGGCACCACCGTCGATGACGCGGTGGGCGAGGCGTTCGACAAGACGGCCAAGATGCTCGGGCTCGGCTATCCGGGCGGACCCATGGTGGAAAAACTGGCGCGCAAGGGCGATGCCAAACGGTTTGCCCTGCCACGTCCGATGAAGGGCCGTCCCGGCTGCGATTTTTCTTTCTCCGGCCTCAAAACTGCCGTGCGCCATGCGGTTGAAGCGCTGCCGGAATGGGGGCAGGAAGAGGGGCTGAACGATCAGGACATTGCCGATCTGTGCGCGTCCTTTCAGCAGGCCGCCGCCGATGCGCTGATGGACCGGACCCGTCACGCCATCGAGATTTTTACCGCATCGCATGGAACAGGCGCGCTGGTGGTCGGTGGCGGTGTTGCCGCCAACAGTGCCCTGCGGGGAGCGCTGGAGACATTATGTGCCGCCACGGCGATGCGATTTGTCGCACCACCGCAGAAACTTTGCACCGATAACGGCGCGATGATCGCCTGGGCCGGTATCGAGCGGCTGCGTCTCGGCTTGACGGACGGGCTGGATTTTGCACCCCGCCCGCGCTGGCCGCTCGATCCCGATGCGCCCAAACGGGCTTTCGCCGGGGCGAAGGCGTAGAGAATCGCGTCCTCGCGGATCTCTCCGCCTGTCAGGTTTGTACCGGGTTGGGAAAACGAGCGGAATGATTCCCCCTGAGGGGAAATTGATTTAAACCAACTCTTTAATTTATCTGTTCAGGAACCCGCCATGCCCCGCCCGCCACTCGCCGAGTTTCTTCTCGCGCTTCTGTGGCTGGCGGCGCTGGTTCGAATATTTTGGGCGGATCCGATCCTCGCGGCGGTGAGCGGCGGTCTTCTGATTTTGTACATCGTCATCGTGTTCGCGCGTGTCCGGCGGCAGATGCAGATCCTGTCTGGTGCCCTTGCCTTACTGGCGCTGGTCCTGGCCGCCTGGCTCGACGGCTGGGCGGCGCTCTGGTTTGGTGTTGAGAAATCGGTGATTTTCGCGGCATTTTTCGGAACGCTTTCGCTGCTGCGCGCAACGGCCGACCTTCGGCCTGAAATTGCCGTCGCGCGGCGGCTGGTAGACCGGTTGCGGGACGACGAACGCAATAGCGGATTGCTGGTCGGGACCAGCGTGCTGGGGTCGGTTCTGGTGGTTGGCGTGATGGCGGTGTTCGCGCCGATCGTCGGTCGGGAGGCATCCTATGAGACACGCCTCGCCGCCGCGGAAGCCTGTCAGCGCGGCATGTGCCTCGCCTGTCTGTGGTCGCCGTTCTGGATTGCGATGGCGATTTCGTACGAGCATCTGCCGCAGGTGCCGTTGTGGCAGGTGTTGACGCTTGGTCTCTCGCTCAACGCGCTCGGTCTGGTGATGGCGCATTTAATGTATACCCGGGCTGTCGGGATGGCAGGACTTGGCCGCGCGCTTGCGGCCTTTGTCCCGGTGTTGCCGCCGGTCACGCTTGCTGCAGCGGTGGTATTTGCGCTCAACGCCGCGACGCCGCTCGGAACGCTGCAATGTCTGGTTCTCGGCGTTCCCGTGCTCTGCTTCGTTGCCTTGGGGTTTCAGGGAGGCGGACGGTTAAGCGCGGCCGTGTCCCAGTCCGCCAAGGGTATGGCGGCGGTGCGGGGAGAGATCTCGTTGCTGACTACTGCGATGGCATTGGGTCAGGTCCTGGTGGTTGTGCTGGCGGCCAGCGGGTTCGGCGCCTGGCTAGGTGCGCTGGCGCCACCCGCCTGGATAATATTTCTGATGGCGGTCGGCACGATGACGATACTCGCCTTCGCGGGGGTTCATCAATTCGTCACCGCGACCGTTATGCTGGTGCTGTTCAGCACGGTCGATTTTGGCATCGATCCGCTGTTGCTGATGATGTCGGTGCTGCTGGGCTGGTCGTTCACGTCGATGACCGGCCTGTCGGCGGTTTCTGTCGCCGTGGCAAGCGCCATGTTCGCGGTGCCGGTCGAAAAAGTCGCCTACGGCCAGAATTTGCGTTTCGTCGCGGCGTTCGGCGTGACAGGAATTATTGTCCTCACAATGCTTGATTTTATGATGTCCTGACTGACCGGAATGATGGGCAGCGGGAGAAAACCATGACCGACGATAACAGGCTGAATGCCGATATGACCCAGCGGGTAGCAGTTGATACTGGCGCCATGGCGTGGGAACCGAGCCCGAGTCAGACGGTCTGGCGCAAGCGGCTGCATCGCGAGGGGCCAAGCGAAGCGGGACGGGTAACCTCAATCATACGCTACGCGCCGGGCAGCCTGCTGTAACCTTACGGTCGCAGATCCGGGCGTGGTGCGTTTGGGTGATCTAATCAGGATGGAAGGCCTCGGCGAGGCGGCGCCGGAAACGCCGGTCGCGTTTCAAATGCCACTCCCGGCTCATCGCCAGGTTTCGCGTGGCGTATCGTTCCACATAAAGAAGTGTCCATTGCCGGCCACGGGTCGAACGCGCGCCGGTGCCGGCATTGTGTTGGCTGAGACGTCGCTCCACATCGATCGTCCATCCGACATATGTCCGGTGTCCCTTCGAGCCAAAGCTTCCCAATATATAGACGAAGCAGTTCAATGGTTTGCTGTCCTTTTCCCGTCGGCCTATTATCGGTCAAGATGAGTCCGCGCATGCCAATTTGTATATGATCAGGCGGACCCACACCGCTGGTAATATAATGGGAAGAACTATCTTGAAATCACCGAATTTTTATCGGGATTTTACCCGAAACGGACTGGATCATGCTTTAAAACGTTCCTTGGCCACGCCGATCTAAGGGGTATTTAACTCTCCCATGCTCAAACGATTTTTCTTAGGCTTCGTGCTTGCGCTGCCGATAGCGCTTTCGCAAGCGCTGCCGGTGGCGGCACAGAGCGTACAGGACGCGGGGGAGGCCTATAAACGTGGCGATTACGCGACGGCGCTCAAGGTATTGTGGCCCCAGGCTGCACAGGGAAATGCCGAGGCCCAAAATAACCTCGGATTAATGTATTATCGGGGACAGGGTATTCCGCAGGATCGTGCCGAAGCGGCATCGTGGTTCCGCATGGCTGCTGAAAAGGGACACGCCAGAGCGCAATACAACCTCGGACTAACCTATCACAAAGGTGCTGGCACTCCGCAGGATTCTGCCGAAGCATTGAAGTGGTTCCGCAAGGCAGCCGAGCAGGGAAATGCCAAGGCGCAAAACAATCTTGCGGTGATGTACCACAGAGGCGACGGTGTCTCAAAGGACTCTGCGGAAGCGGTGAAATGGTTTCGCAAGGCTGCCGCCCAGGGACACGCCAGAGCCCAAGAAAATCTCGGACTGGTGAGTAAACCGAGCGAGGAAGTGGCACCGGAATCGCAGCCGGAATCGCAGCCGGAGTCACAGCCGCAGTCTCAGCCGCAGTCTCAGCCGCAGTCTCAGCCGCAGTCACAGCCGCAGTCACAGCCGCAGTCACAGCCGCAGTCTCAGCCGCAGTCTCAGCCGGCGCCGGCTCGCGGCGAACTTCGCGTACAATTTGGCGCCTTCAAAATGAAGGACCACGCGGCGAGGGAGGTCCAGCGCCTGAACGGGGTCCATAAAACGATCCTCGAGGGCCGGAAAATCGTGTCGGGCCGCGCGGACCTTGGCGAGCGCGGGGTCTTCTACCGTTTGCGCGCAGGTCCCTTCAACGACAGGGCCTCCGCCCAATTGTTTTGCCGAAAACTCGTCGCCCAAAAACAGGGCTGCATTGTGGTCAGTCCTTAAACGCTTTTTGGCTGGCGCAGGAGTCCGCCGGCCCAGGCACTCGCCAGGCGCGGTTTCAAATTTGGCTTCTCTTTGGGGGCGCAGCTTAAAGCCTCAGCAATTCCCGGGCCGTGCCGCCGAGCACCGCCGCCTTCTCCGCAGCGCTGAAGCTAATTAACCGTTTTCACACTAATGAATATTAACAATTCATTAATCAATCAGCCTTCATGTACTAGGGATGTTCTTACACCACAGGATCAGATGAAGAATTCGCCGCCGTCCCGCAGCTCACAAGACCTGCCGCAGGAAGTCGTTACCGGTCAGGGACAGGTCACCGTAAAGCCGCGGGCGCGCGCAGGCGATGTCGACGATCAGATACTCGATCATTTCCCTGATGCCGTGTATATTCAGCAACAGGGCAAGATCGTTTACGCCAATCCCCTCATGACGGCGTGGCATGGCGCCGATTCCGCCGCGCAGCTGATTGGTATGAGTTCCCTCGATCTTGTGTCCCCCGAGGATCACGCCCTGATTCTGGCGCGGCGACGGGAAGTTTCCAATGGGCCGCTGTCGGAATCCCTTGAACATAGGCGGT
>JBLHKG010000215.1:0-5036 GCA_047619835.1 Alphaproteobacteria bacterium | reverse complement strand
GTTTTCGACGTCTGCGACTTCAGATAGTCGAAATCGGCGCCCTGGATTGATTCCCTGTGGCGCAGCTTGCCGCCGATGCCGATGGTGGGCGGCGCGAACTCCAGCTTTTCGTCATGCGAATGGAAACTGACCAGCTTGCCGTCGCTGATCGTGATCCCGTCGAGCTTTTCCATGAAATCGATATGGAAGAGGGTCCGGCGGTGCTCACCGTCGGTGATCGCCTCAAGCCCGACATCTTCCTGCAATTTGACAGCGTCCCTAATGGAAGCGTCCTCTATAGCGCGCAGCGCCGCATCATCGATTTCACCCTTTTCATGGCGGTCACGCGCATCGAGCAACGTTTTGGGCCGCAACAGGCTGCCCACATGGTCGGCCCGGAAAGGCGGTTTATCGCGCATTGTCATGAAATTCTCCCTGAAGGCCATAAACAGCTGAATTGTGGCGTTGTTCTATAGATAATCGCGCTGATTGTCAGCTTGGGTGAATGTCAGCTTGTTGGCGCACGACATCTTTTCCAGAGCTGAGGCTTGGCCTTGCCCTGTTGCAGGATCATATGATCGTCGTCCTGCAACTCGATTCTGACCGGCTGTCCGGCATCCTTATCACCGGCGGGCGTCACGTAACGAAATCCGTGGCGATCATAATCGCCTTTCAGCCGCTTACCGCCGGGGGTTATGATTTCTGGACCGTCGATGGCGAGATGCCGGGCGCCAAAGCACCAGTCGCCGTCAATCGCATCGGCAAGCGCACCGGCAACCGGTAACAGCACGGTCCCGGTCAGCACTGACAATAGACATATGATTTTTGGGAATCGCATGGCGCCCTCATTGAGTTTCCTCAGGAAACACAATCGTATCGCGGTGAAAGATGCTGCAACAGCCCTCCTCTGGTTTATGTCGGCGTATGATAGACTGGATTTTGTTGAAAAAAATGGCGCCGCCTCTTGAACATTACCGACATGCCGCTTCCCGAAATCCCGGTGATCGACGTCACCGGCGATGTGCCGACGCTGGGCATAGCCGAGGCGGCGGAAGACCGGCTCGAAGCTTTGTTCGCGGCAGCCGAAGCTCATTATGGCCGAAGATTTATCGCCGTTGCTGACAAAATATTGCGGCGCTGGGGACGGCGCAATTCCACTCCCTATCGAGGTGAAATCCGTGCCTTTGCATCGCGCCTGTCCGTACCCGGCGGCTGGTTTCTCAATGTTGGGAGCAGCTTTACCGGCATCACCGGCATCCAGGCTGATCCGGACACTGGCGCTATGCAAATGCTGCGGGTGCTCGACCACCCGCTCTCGGGCCTCGGTCGCGGTCTGGTCGCCGCCTGGCAGCAAGGCCCGTCGGGCCCCTATCTGAGCCTCACATGGCCGGGATTTGCCGGCGTGGTAACCGGCATTGCCGGCGGTCGGTTCGCCGCCGCCTTCAATCAGGCGCCGTTGCCGAACCGCAGGCTGGGATATTGGGGCGACTGGACAGCAAGCCGTCTCGGCATCTGGCGATCACGTGAGATGCCGCCGACGCATTTGCTGCGCCAGGTATTCGAACATTGCACATCTTATAGCGACGCCTGCCACGCCCTGATACATGGCCCAATCTGCGTCTCCGCCATCTTTACGGTGGTCGGCACCCGCCCAGGTGAAGGCTGCGTAATCGAGCGGACGACCCAGCAGGCATGGGTTCATCCCGCCCCTACAGTGGCGGCCGCAAAACACTGGCAAGCATCCGACCTGCAAGGCCGGACGCGCGCCGACGCGAACCCGGAAAGCCACCTTTACATGACTGAACTGTTGAATAAACCGCTCGAAGACGGCTTTGGCTGGCTCACCCCGCCCCTCCTCAATACGGCCACCCGCCTCGCGGCAACGCTGCACCCGGCGAGCGGCCAGGTCACGATTCAGGGACATGAGGCCACCGGGCCGGCAACCCTTCCCCTTTCGCTCGTCTTGTGACGGGCGGAAAAGCGCGCGCAAACAGTTGACAGACCGGGGCGGGTGGCTATAGTGCCGCCACCTTGGAGCAGGTAACGCCGCTTGGTTTTTGATAGCGTGCGCGTATCTGCAATTTTTGTGTTTAATGTCAAACGTTTAGAGATAACATGTACGCAGTCGTCAAGACAGGCGGTAAGCAGTACCGCGTCGCCCAGGATGATATAATCCTCGTCGAAAAGCTGGTCGTTGAACCAGGTGCTGCAATTGAGCTCGATCAAGTGCTGATGCTGGATGACGGCAAGGCAACAACGATTGGTACGCCATTGGTTGAAGGCGCGCGGGTTGCCGCGACCGTCATTGACCAGACACGCGGCGACAAAATCATCGTGTTCAAGAAGAAGCGCCGCAAGGACTACAAGCGCACCAGAGGCCACCGGCAGGATATTACCGTTCTGCGGATCACCGAAATCCTTGCCAAGGGCCAGAAGGCCAGCGCAAAAGCTGCAGAGAAGCCTGCAGAGTCGGCGCCGGCTGAGACCCCAGCGGAAGAGACTGCCGCCCCGGCAGTAGAGACTTCGGTGCCGGTGGAAGCAGCAGCCAAGAAGGCTCCGGCAAAGAAAGCCCCCGCGAAAAAGGCAGCCGCCAAAAAAGCGGCAGCGAAGAAAGACTAAGGAGAACCGACGATGGCCCATAAAAAAGCAGGTGGTAGTTCCCGCAACGGTCGCGACTCAGCCGGTCGGCGGCTTGGCGTGAAGAAATTCGGCGGCGAAGTCGTGATCGCCGGCAACATCATCATTCGCCAGCGCGGCACCAAATATCACCCCGGCGAGAATGTCGGTATCGGCAGGGACCATACCATTTTTGCCGTCGCTGAGGGCCGGGTTAGCTTTGCGCGCAAGAGCAACAACCGGATGTATGTTTCGGTGGATCCGGCGAGCTAAGCCTTCCCCACAGGCCACTCGGTTGGCGGTGAAAGCGGGGGGGATTTTAATTCCCCCCTTTTTAGTTGGGATTTGCGCCAGAATAGCTAGACTCCTGTTCGATCAAATTCCATCTGTGTGGGATCGATCAGACAAAACGGGCAGCACCCGCAAAACAGGCAGCACCCCAGGACTCTCAGGATGAAGTTTCTCGATCAGGCAAAGATTTATCTCCGCTCCGGCGATGGCGGCGACGGCTGCGTCGGATTCCGGCGGGAAAAAGCTGTCGAATTTGGTGGACCGGACGGCGGCGATGGCGGCCGCGGCGGCAATGTTATAGTCGAAATTTCTCACGGCCTGAACACGCTGATCGATTTTCGCTACCGGCAGCATTTCAAGGGTGCACGCGGTGTCCATGGCATGGGGTCCAACCGCACCGGCGCCCGTGGCAAGGACGCTATTTTATATGTCCCGCCGGGAACCCAGATCTTCGAGGAAGATCGGGAAACCCTTATCGCCGACATCACGCAGGAAAACCCCCGCGTTGTTTTGTGCCATGGCGGCGATGGGGGACACGGCAACGCCCGATTCAAAACGTCGACCAATCAGGCGCCGCGCCGGTACGATCCCGGCCATGAGGGCGAAGAAATGTGGGTCTGGCTGCGGCTCAAGCTGATCGCCGATGCCGGTCTTGTCGGGCTGCCCAATGCCGGCAAATCGACCTTTCTCGCCGCCGTGTCGCATGCACGGCCCAAGATCGCCGATTACCCCTTCACCACGCTCCATCCCGGCCTTGGTGTGGTCGAGATAGACCAGGACAGCTTCGTGATGGCGGATATCCCCGGGCTGATCGAAGGGGCGCATGACGGCGCCGGCCTCGGCGACCGGTTTCTCGGTCATATTGAGCGCTGCGGCGCGCTGCTTCATCTGGTCGACGGAACGGCGGAAGATGTGGCGCGGGATTGGCAGACCATCCGCGACGAAATCGTCGCCTATGGTAATGGGCTCGATGAAAAGGCAACGGTGACCGTCCTCAATAAATGCGACGCGCTGCAGCCCGATGAGATAGCGTCAAAGTTCGAAGCGCTGACGGCCGCGGGTGCATCCAACGTCATGACCATGTCCGGTGTGTCGGGCGAGGGCGTACCAGCTGTTCTCCGCGCGCTTTATGCCCCAATCCGGGAAGCGCGCGAAGAGAAAGAGCCCGCCGCCGCCTTTTCCCCCTGATTCCCCCCTGTTCCATGATCGTAATCCGATGACATATTCTGCCCTCACAGGATCGAAACGGCTGGTCGTCAAAATCGGCACGGCGCTGCTGACCGATGCCGCTACCGGTCAGCTGCGTCGCCAATGGATGGCGGCGCTCGCCGAGGACGTCGCGGCATTGCGGCGATCGGGCACTGAAATCCTTATCGTTACATCGGGGGCGGTGGCAGTGGGTCGGCACGCGCTGCGGCTACTGGACGGCCCCCTCAAGCTCGAGGAGAAACAGGCAGCCGCCGCCGCGGGACAGATCGGACTGTCCACGGCCTGGCAGGAAGCCTTCACCGCGCACCAGATTCATGTCGCGCAGATCCTGCTGACCCCGAGCGATACCGAGGAACGACGCCGGCATCTCAATGCCCGCAATACCATCGAAGCGCTGCTGGGGCTCCGCGCGATTCCGGTTATCAACGAGAATGACACGGTGGCGACCGAAGAAATCCGCTTTGGCGACAATGACCGTCTGGCCGCGCGAGTCGCCCAGATGGTCGGTGCCGACACGCTCGTTCTGCTGTCCGATATCGACGGGCTCTATAGCGCCGATCCAAGGATCTCACCCAAGGCAGCATTCCTGCCAGAGATTGCCGAAATCACCCCCGAGATTGAAGCCATGGCCGGCGATGCGGCACCGGGCTATTCATCCGGTGGCATGGTCACCAAGATAGAGGCTGCCAAAATCGCCACCCGTGCCGGCTGCGCGGTGATCATTGCCGATGGCAAGGAACCCCACCGCCTGTCCCAGATCGGTATATCCGGCCGTCACACGCTGTTCCATCCGAACGCTGAGCCTACCACTGCACGCAAGCGCTGGATTGCCGGCGCAGTGCAACCGGCAGGCTCCATCACGGTCGATGAGGGGGCGGTCAAGGCGCTGGGCGCCGGTAAGAGCCTGCTACCGGCAGGCGTGGTGTCGGTGGAGGGAAATT
>JBLHKG010000214.1:0-5038 GCA_047619835.1 Alphaproteobacteria bacterium | reverse complement strand
TTCTCAACTTTGTCGAAGCAACCGGCTCAAAAACCGGCGCCCTGTTCCCCACCGGGAAGCGGATCGAGCAGATCGATGGAATCGATGTCAGCCTGGTGGACGCTACCATGCCGGCGATGATCCTCCGCGCGGAAGATGCCGGCGTGACCGGATATGAATCCGCTGCCGAGCTCGATGCCAATAGCGAGTTCTTTGCCTTTGTCGAAGGGCTGCGGCTGCAGGCCGGCGAACGGATGGGTCTTGGCGATGTTGCAAAAAGCGTCATTCCAAAGATCATGATCCTCGCTCCGCCTAAACATGGCGGCGTCATCACGTCGCGCTATCTGGTGCCGATGAAGACCCATACCGCCCACGCGGTAACCGGCGCGATCACTCTCGCCTGCTGCATCGGCGCCGAGGGCACGATCACGGACGGCATCGCCGATAAATCGACCATCGTCGATGACGCCATGGAGATCGAGCATCCGTCGGGCGCAATCGGCGTCGCCCTCAAACTTCATGATGTCGGCAACCATGTGGAAGTGGAATCGGCTGGCATCATCCGAACTGCACGATTGCTGTTTTCCGGGGACGTCATGGTCCCTGATTCAGCGATCGCCCAGAATCAGGCTGCATAATTTTCAACACAACAATTGATAGGAGGATTTTCCAATGAGTTTCGTTCCTTTTAAAAATGGCATAACCGGCACATTGCTGTCGGTCACCGCGGCGGCGGGCCTGTTGCTCGGCGCACAGGCCGCCAACGCGCAAAAAGTCGATTTCAGCGGCAAGCGTATCGAGTGGATCATTCCCTACGGCGCGGGTGGCGGTTCCAACCGCTGGGCGCGTTTCTACGTGCCCTGGCTGCAAAAAGCACTGCCGGGCAATCCAATCGTCGCAATCAAAAACATGCCGGGCGCCAGCTCGACCAAGGGTACCAATTATTTTGTCCGCCGCGGCACTAAAGACGGGCTGTCCATCCTCGGCACATCGGGATCGACGCAGTTCCCGTTTCTACTCAATGACAAGCGGGTAAAGTATGATTACGCGGATTGGGAAGTCATTCTGGCTACTCCGGTTGGCGGCGTTGTCTACGTGAATTCGAGCCTCGGCGTTAAAAGCGCTGCCGACATGAAGAAGCTTCAGAAGGCAAAGCTCAAATTCGGCTCGCAAGGCGCGACATCGCTCGATCTCGTACCCCTGCTCGCGTTCGACATTCTCGGCCTCAACGTCAAGCCGGTCTTCGGCATGAAAGGCCGTGGTCCCGCTCGGCTATCGTTCGAGCGCGGCGAAGTCCGGATCGACTATCAGACAACACCGGCCTTTATCAAACGCGTGACGCCTCTCGTCAAAAAGGGCGTCGCCGTTCCGCTGTTCACCTGGGGCATGCTTGATGCCAAGGGCAATCTGACGCGGGATCCCACCTTCCCGAAACTGCCGCATCTTGGCGAAGTCTATAAAATGATGCACGGCAAGGCACCGCGCGGACCGGCATGGTCCGCCTGGAAAGGCTTCTTCGCCGCCGGCTTCCCGGCCCAGAAGATGATTTTTCTCAAAAAGGGTACGCCCAAGAATATTGTCGCGGCATGGCGCAAGGCAGCTGTCGATGCCGTCAACCTGCCTGGATTCGAGGCAGCCAAAAACAAGGCGCTCGGCAAATACCCGCAATCGACCGGCAAGGAGGCTCAGGTTCTCAAGAAGGTGGCCACCACGGTGTCGGCAAAATCCAAAGCCTGGGTCAAGAACTGGCTGAAGAACCGGCATAGCGTCAAGTTCTAGAACCTGACGACATTGTAAGCCGAACCAGTAAACAGGGGCGGAGTTGCGTTAGGCTTCTCCGTCCCTTTTTATTTGTCGCCATAAAACACACGGGGATCGATCATGGGCTTTGAGCAGATACTTGATTCTCTCGTAAGCGCACTGGGAGAAATCACCAGCGGCACTCACCTGTTTTATCTGGTCGGCGGCGTCGCGATGGGGCTGGTGGTCGGGATATTTCCCGGGCTTGGCGGCATTGTCGGGCTGTCACTGCTGCTGCCTTTCCTCTACGGCATGGACCCGACTTCGGCGCTTGCAATGTTGATCGGTCTGGTCGCGATCATCCCGACCTCCGATACATTTACCTCCGTGCTGATGGGCATACCCGGATCGAGCGCGTCTCAGGCAACGGTTCTCGACGGTTTCCCGCTCGCCAAAAAAGGTGAGGCCGCCCGGGCGCTTGGAGCCGCTTTTTCCGCTTCGATGTTTGGCGGGCTGATCGGGGTCGTCATTCTGACGGTCGTCATCGTCGTCGCCCGCCCGGTTATTCTCAGCTTCACCTCCGCCGAACTGTTCATGCTGACCATCCTCGGACTGTCGATGGTCGGAGTGCTGGCCGGCAACAGCCTTCATAAGGGGCTTCTGGGCTGCGGCCTCGGGCTCCTGTTCGGCGCGCTCGGCGGCGCGCCGGCCACCGGTGAGTTTCGCATGGCGTTCGATCTCCCCTATCTCGGCGACGGGCTGCCGCTGGTGGTGATTGGTCTCGCGATGTTCGCGGTGCCCGAGATTATCGATTTGCTGCGCGCCGGCGGATCTATTTCGCGCACCCAGGCTCTCGGCCATGGCTGGGTGCGTGGGCTAAAGGATATGTGGCTCTATAAATGGCTGTGTGTGCGCTGCGCCGGAATTGGCGTCCTGGTGGGGGCCCTGCCCGGTCTCGGTGGATCGGTGGTCGACTGGATCGCCTACGGTCATGCCAAACAAACCGTCAAGGATGCGTCACAATTCGGCAGGGGCGATATCCGCGGCGTCCTCGCCCCTGAATCGGCCAACAACGCCAAGGAGGGCGGCGGGCTGATCCCGACCCTGCTGTTCGCCATCCCGGGTTCCGGCTCGATGGCGGTGTTCCTCGGCGGAATGGAGCTGATCGGGCTGGAGCCGGGCCCGTCGATGGTCGAGGGCAAGCTCAATCTGACCTATGTGATCATCTGGTCGCTGGCGATCGCCAACGTGGTCGGCGCAGGCGCCTGCTTGCTGATTTCCAAGCAGGTCGCCCGTCTCACCACCATCCGCTATGCGTACCTCGCGCCCTTTATGATCATGGTCATCAGCTTCGCCGCGTTTCAGGCGACGCGGGATCTCGGCGATCTGGTCGCGCTGTTTGTCTTTGGCATGCTGGGCATCCTGTTCAAGCGATTCGGCTGGCCTCGCCCGGCCTTTCTGATCGGGTTCGTGCTGGCCGATAATTCGGAGACCTATCTGTATCAGGCGATACAGTTCTACGGCCCCGAGTTTCTGTTGCGAACCGGCGTGATCATCATTTTTGTCCTCACGCTGCTGTCTGCCTGGATGGGCGCGAAGAATGCCCCGACGGGCGAAACCGGCCTCGGCGAGGCGACGGCGGTAAAAGCAAGCAATATGCGACCACAGGCCCTGTTCGCCGGGCTCGTCGTTTGCCTGTTCGCCTGGGGCCTCTATGACGGGCTGCAGCATTCCTTCCTTGGCGCTGTCTATCCGGTGGGGATCAGCGTGGTCATGCTGCCGCTCTCGATCTGGCTGTTCACCATTCTGTGGCGGAACCCGGTTGATCATGTGGCGAATTACGATTACGAAATAGAAGGGGATCATGCCGGTCAGGAAGGCGTGCCGGGCCTATGGCATTATATTTCGTGGCTCGCCGGGTTCTTTGCCGCGATCCTGATGGTGGGATTCTGGCTTTCGATTATCGCCTTCTTCATCATATTCTTGCGCGCCAAATCGGATGCCTCCTGGCTGCGGGTTGCGCTGATGACAGCATGCGGCGTCGGGTTTGTCACCGCGCTGTCCTGGATCATGGTGCTCGATTTCCCGGGGGGCGTGCTGCAATATTACGTCAATCTCCCCTGGCCGCTACAATAGGATCTACCGGGCATGGCACGGCTGAAAATCCCGGCGGTGTTTATCCGCGGCGGCACCAGCAAGGGCGTTTTCTTCCATGAGCGCGACCTGCCAAAAGACCCTGCCCTGCGCGACCGGGTGATCCTGCAGGCGCTCGGCAGTCCCGATCCCTATCAGAGGCAGCTCAACGGCATGGGCGGCGGGCTGTCGTCGCTGTCGAAAGCGGTGATCATCGAAAAATCCGATCATCCGGATGCTGATATCGATTACACCTTCGCCCAGGTGGCGGTAGACCAGGCAATCGTCGATTACGGCGGCACCTGCGGCAATCTCTCGGCCTCGGTGGCGCCGTTTGCCATCGATGAAGGACTTATCGATGTTCCCGATGGCAAGGTCACTGTCCGGGTCCATATCACCAATACCAACAAATTCTACGATGCCCATCTCACCGTGAAGGGCGGGCTCGCGGTCGAGGACGGAGACTATGTCATGCCGGGTGTCTCCGGCGCCGGCGCCCTGACCGTGCTGGATTACCGCGATCCCGGCGGCGCGATGACCGGCGCGCTGCTGCCGACCGGCAATGTGCGCGACAGGGTTTATGTGGACGGTCTGGGGGAAATCGAGGTTTCGCTGGTCGATGCGACCAACCCGGTGGTGTTCGTCAGCGCCGCCGATCTGGGGCAGGACGTAACTGAGCGCCCGGAGGTGCTGGAACAGGACCCACTCTTCATGGCGAGAATGGACGAAATCAGGCGCAAGGGCGCGGTCCTGATGGGGATGGTCAATCGGCCCGAGGACGCCGGGCTGGCGGCGCCCAAAATTGGCATCGTCGGGCCGCCGGCGGCATTCCAGGCGATTGACGGCAGCGATTACGGGGCGGACGAGATGGATCTGTCGGTGCGGGTGATATCGATGGAACGATTGCACCGGGCCGTGCCCGGCACCAACGGCATGTGCATCGCCGCCGCCGCCCGTGTGACCGGCACCATCCCGCATAGTTTCGCCACACAGGGCGCGCCGCTGCGCATCGCCAACCCGTCGGGCATCCTGCCGGTAGAGGCCGACATATTTCAGAGCGACGACGGAGAATGGATCGCCCGGTCCGTGACCGTGTTCCGCACCCAGCGCCGGTTGATGGAAGGAAGCGTGCTGGTTCCCTCAATGTAACCGTCGCCGGCAACAGGCAGCCCAGTTCGGTCCAGAC
>JBLHKG010000213.1:0-5039 GCA_047619835.1 Alphaproteobacteria bacterium | reverse complement strand
AAAAAAGCGCATAGCAGGGAAACAAACGCATGAATCCGGCACCCGCCGTCGCCGGGATCATGTGGGGCATTCTCTGGATGGTGCTGGCCACCGGCTTTCAAGCCACGGCCAGCGGTCTGGTCCGACATCTGTCGGCCGATATCGGGGTGTTTCAGCTCCTGTTCTATTACAGCGCCATAAGCCTTCTGATCATGGCACCGATGGTCACACGGCTACCGGCGGGCTCGCTCCACCGGGCACGACAAAAACTCGGCCTCTATTCCGGTCGCGCAATCCTGTCCTGGCTGGGCATGCTCACGTCGTTTTACGCCTATAGCCGGCTCAATATCGCCGACGTTCAGGCGCTGCTGTTCACCGTGCCAATTTTCACCATCCTGATGGCCAGCCTGTTCCTGAACGAAGTCGTCGGCGCGCGCGGCTGGGCCGCCGGTCTGATCGGCTTTGCCGGGGCTTTGCTGATCATTCGACCGGGTTTTATCGATCTCAATATCGGGTCAATCGCAGCTCTGTTCTCGGCGTTCGCGCTCGCCGCCGCCAATATTTTTATTCGCCGGCTGACCGAAACAGAGAGCCCCATTCTGGTGACGCTGGCCGCCAATGTCGTGACCGTGCCGCTGGCGCTGATCCCGGCCCTGAGCAATTGGCAGAACCATGACTGGTCGTTGCTGCCGTGGATTATCGCCATGGGCTGTCTGTTTGCCGGTGCCCAGCTGACCCTGACCTATTCCATCCGCGCCGCCGATGCGCGGATTGTACAGATCTTCAATTTCCTTCGCCTGCCATGGGCGGTTCTGGTTGGCTGGGTCCTGTTCGCCGAACTCCCCGATCACTGGACATGGCTCGGGGCGGCGGTGATTTTCGCCGCCGGCATTTACGCGATCCAGCACGAAACCCGGACGCAGAAAGTTCCAATATCATGAGTGATAGCGCACGGTCCGCGGCGCTGCGCGGCATCGGCTGGATGGTGCTCGCCGCCATCGGCTATTCATTGAACGCGGGGATCGTGCGCCAGCTTTCGGGGGATTTCACCCCGTATCAAATCGTATTCTGGCGTTCCATCGTTGCCGTTGCCTGCCTTTTGCCTTGGCTGGTTCGACATTTGAAGGGCGGCGCGGCGCAATCGATCAAAAGCTGGAAGCTGTTCCTGCTACGCGCCCTGTTTACCTATCTCGGCATGGCTACGACCTATTACGCGCTCGCCAACATGCCGATTGCCGAGGTTTATGCGCTGCAATTCACCCTGCCTATATTCACCATTCTGGGCGCTGTCATCGTGTTCAAGGAGCGGGCGGGGTCCGGCGCCTGGATCGCCTGTGCGGTTGGGTTTGCCGGGACGCTGATCATCCTCCGGCCCGGATTTGCGATTGTCAGCACGGCCGCTTTGGTCGCGCTTGCGTCCGCCGTGCTCTACGCCGCGAGCAACGTCACCATCAAGAAGCTGGCGCAGACCGAGAACGCCACCACGATTACGCTGTATGGCAATCTGATTATTCTGCCGATGGCGCTGGTACCCGCCTTGTTCGACTGGCACTGGCCGACCGCCGAGACTATCGGCTGGATCATCGCGCTCGGTGTTTTCACCACGCTGGGCCAGTGGGCGTTGACCCGGTCTATCGGGAGCGCCGATTCGCGCATTGTATGGCCGTTCGATTTTCTGCGCCTGCCGTTCACAGTAGCGATCGGCTATGTCATGTTCGCACAGGTGCCGGGGCCGTGGACGTGGGTCGGCGCCATCGTGATTTTCTGCGCCGCCTATTACGTCATCCGCCGGGAGGCAAAATCGACATGACCGGCCTGTTATCGGCCCCCGTCAGGGGTGCATTGTGGATGCTGCTGGCGTCATTTTGCTATGTCTCGTCAGCCACATTGACCCGCGAGCTTGCCGGCGCCTATTCGGTATTCGAGCTCACTTTCTTTCGCTGCGTCATCGCGGTGTTCGTCCTCGCGCCGCTGGTGCTGCAGGGCGGTATCGGAAAGCTCAGGACCAAAATCCTTCCGCTACATTGCGCCCGGTCGATCATCACCTATACCGCCATCGTGCTGTGGTTCTATGGCACCGAACATGTGCCGGTCGCTGATTTTTTTGCCATCCAGTTCATTACGCCGATTTTCACCATTGGCTGCGCTGTCGTGCTGCTACGCGAACGGGTTGGCGTCAAAAGCTGGATTGCTGCGGTGATCGGTTTTGCCGGCGTGCTGATTATCATCCGCCCGGGGCTGATGGAGGTCACATGGGGTATCGGCGCGGCGGTAACCACGGCAGCGTCCTACGCCCTGATCAACACGCTGATCAAAATTATGTCGCGCCACGATTCCCCGGTGGTCATGTCGTTTTATGCCAATTTTCTGGTGGTGCCGATCTCCGTGATCCCGGCGATCCTGACCTGGAAAACGCCGGTTATGGAAGACGCCCCGATGCTCCTCGGCGTCGCGCTGTTCTCTACCATGGCGCAGCTCTGCGTTGCCTTTTCCATCTCGCTGGCCGATGCCCGTGTTGTCCAGCCGATGAATTTCATGCGCATGCCGATAGCAGCGATCCTCGGCTATTTCGCCTTTAGCGAATTCCCGGATATCTGGACCTGGACCGGCGCCGTCGTGATCTTTGGCGCCGGGTGGTATGCCGTCCAGCAAGGCAGGGAAAAGAAAACTCCGTGACCCCTATCGTGTCCAGAATGCCGGACGCAATACGGGGCGCATTGTGGATGCTGTTCAGCGCGGTTTGCTATGTCGCGTCGGCGACCTTGATGCGGTCCATCGGCGACAGCTATTCGGCGTTCGAGCTGACCTTTATCCGCGCAATTGTCGCGGTAATCATGCTGGGTCCGATTTTCCTCAAGGGACTGCGCGGCAATCTGATGCCCGAGCGTCCCTTCGCCCATCTGATGGTCGGGGTATTCTCCTATGTCGGCATCCTCGCATGGGTCTACGCCGCCGCGCGCATGCCGGTGGCGGATTTCTTTGCCCTGCAGTTCGTCACGCCGCTTTGCACCATTACCCTGGCCATCCTGTTTCTGCGCGAGCGCACCGACCGGACCAGCTGGATCTGCGCGCTGGTCGGGTTTGCCGGTGTGCTGATCATCCTGCGACCGGGGCTGATCGCGATCAGCGTCAGCGCGTTGGTCGCCTTAATCAGCTCGCTCGGATACGCCACGGTCAACACCATCGTCAAATCGCTATCGAACAAGGTTTCCGCCACCGCCATCGTGTTCTACGCCAATTTTCTTCTGGTCCCGATCTCGCTGCCGCTTGCCCTGTATGACTGGAAGACTCCACTTCTGGCCGATATGCCCGAGATCCTCGGCGTCTGTGTCCTGTCAACAATTGGCTATGTCACCGTGACCAAGGCCATCACGCTGGCACCGGCGCGCGTCGTTCAGCCGGTTAATTTCATGCGCATGCCCATCGCCGCCGGCTTTGGCTTCGTCTTCTTCAGCGAGCTGCCCGATTTCTGGACCTGGATCGGCGCGTTTGTCATTTTCCTCGCGACCTCATTCGCGGTGCAACGTGGTGCGCGTCAATAACCGGGCCTTTTCCTTTAAGCGTCGGCGGGCGATAGTCCGGTCCATATTGTGAAATGGAGACGCAAATGCCGCGCTACAAGATCGCAGTGATCCCCGGCGACGGGATCGGCAAGGAGGTCCTGCCAGAAGGACAGCGTGTACTGGACGCCGCCGGGAAAAAATTCGGGATCGAGTTCGACTGGACCGTATACCCGTGGGACTGCTCGACTTACGATTCGCTCGGCTATGTCATGCCGCCCGACGGCATCGATCAGCTGCGTGAATTTGACGCGATCTTCCTCGGCGCGGTCGGCTGGCCGGGCGTGCCCGACCATGTGTCCCTGTGGGACATGCTGATCCCGATCCGGCGCGAGTTCGACCAGTATGTCAATCTGCGCCCCGTCCGGTTGCTGGAGGGCATGACGACACCGCTCCGCGACCGCACACCCGAAGAAATCGACTTCTATGTCGTGCGCGAGAATGTCGAGGGGGAGTATTCCGAAATCGGCGGGCGACTCTATGGCGGCACCGAGCATGAGCTGGCCACTCAGCAATCGGTGTTCACCCGCCGGGGCTGCGACCGCATCATGCGCTATGCCTTCGAGCTCGCCAAAACCCGCAAGCGTGGCAAGGTCACCAGCGCCACCAAATCCAACGGCATTATCCACTCAATGCCCTATTGGGACGAACGGTTCGCGGCGATGGCGGAAAACTATCCCGAGATCGAGACCGACAAGTATCATATCGATATTCTGACCGCGAATTTCGTGCTGCATCCCGACTGGTTCGACGTGGTGGTCGGCTCCAACCTGTTTGGCGACATATTGTCCGATCTGGGACCTGCCATAGCCGGCTCCATCGGCATCGCGCCGTCCGCCAATATCAACCCCGAGCGAACCGGCCCGTCGATGTTCGAGCCGGTGCATGGCTCGGCGCCCGATATCGCAGGCAAGGGCATCTGCAACCCAATCGGTCAGATCTGGTCGGGCGCGATGATGCTGGAGCATCTCGGAGAGACGGAAGCGGCCCAGGCAATTATTTCAGCCTTCCAAAACGTGCTGAAGAATGGCGGCCCGCGGACAAGAGACCTCGGCGGAAATGCAAATACCATCGAGGTCGGCGAGGCCATCGCGGCGACGATTTAGAAGATCGTACTAACGGTAAATTCATGATCACCCTGCACGCCTGGCCGACGCCCAACGCGCATAAAATCTCCATCATGCTGGAGGAATGCGCGCTGCCCTATCGGGTTATCGCGGTCGATATCACCGCCGGGGATCAGTTCCAGCCGGATTTCCTCAGGCTGTCGCCCAACAACCGCATGCCAGCGATTGTCGATGACGAGGGTCCGGACGGTGCGGCGGTTTCGGTGTTCGAATCCGGCGCCATCCTGATCTATCTCGCCGAGAAAACCGGCAAGTTCCTGCCCGCCTCCGGCGCTGCTCGGATCGCGGTGCTCGAATGGCTGATGTTTCAGATGGGTAATCTCGGCCCGATCTGCGGCCAGACGGCGCATTTTCGCGATGCCGCGCCCGAGCG
>JBLHKG010000212.1:0-5059 GCA_047619835.1 Alphaproteobacteria bacterium | reverse complement strand
GAGCGGTAATTGCCGGAGGAACAGACTTCGAGCGTGAAATCGGTGCGGTCAACCAGCTCGTCCATATCCCCATCCGACATCGGGATCGGCCCGCCTGAAACATGGGCGGCAACATCCGGTTTCAGCCAGGACAGCGTGTCATAGCCGCAGATCCGGCTGGAGCCCGAGCGCGACACGCCGCCGGTATGTACCTTGGTGCGGATGCCGCGTTCGCGCAGCGCCGCGCTATAGCGAAGCGCTTCGTCCTTGTTGTCCTCCAGCGGGAAGAAGATGAATTTGGCAAGGATGGTTCCGGCATCGGCCAGCCGGTCGAAATGGGAATCGGTCATGCCCGGCACCAGCAGCGGCGTTCCGGCATGAACCTTGACCCCGCTCCATCGCACCCTCCCGGTGGTTGCGCCGGCCACTTCGGCCAGCGACGTCACCAGATTGGGCGAAAGATTGGCGTAATCAAGCCCCGGCGTGTGCAGCTCGCCCGCTGACACCATAGTGGTACTGCCGCCATGCAGATAATTGCCGATCCAGCCGATTGTGTCCTGGGTCGGCGTCCATTCGCCAAACACCGGATGAATATGACCATCCACCAGACCGGGCAGGATCGCCGCGCCCTCGGCATCGACCGTGAGGTCGGCTGTCGTCCCTTCGGGAGGATCGAGCGCGGCGATCTTGCCGTCCTCGATCAGCAGCGAGGAGATGTCGGCTTCCGGTGCGGCGAGATCGCCGGTAAAAAACTCGCCAATATGAGTAATCAGGGTGGTGGACACGCGGGCACGACCTCGAATAATTTCGTCGGGAACGACGAGCCTGCCAGCCTGCGCGGTTCCCGTCAAATCGCGCCGGTCCAGCATTTCATGGTAACGATACCGAGAGCACGGTTGTAATTGGCTTTCCGGCGGCGCACATCCCCGGCAGATAACCGGCGCATTATGAAAGGGTTTTCAATGTCCGTAAAAATCATTTACCGAACGCTGATCGGTATTCTGTTTTCCGGTATGGCGTGGGTTTCATCGGGATTAGCCGCCGAAAAGCTTGAGATCGCAACCTTTGCAGGCGGCTGTTTCTGGTGTGTTGAATCGGATTTCGACGGGGCGCCGGGCGTTGTGAAGACAATATCGGGCTATACCGGCGGCTTGCTGAAGGATCCCACCTACAAGCAGGTTTCGGCCGGCGGCACCGGCCATATCGAGGCGGTGGAAATTCATTTCGACCCGACCAAGACGACTTACCAAAAACTGCTCGATGTTCTGTGGCATAGCGTCGATCCGACCGATGCGGGTGGGCAGTTTTGTGATCGGGGTCAAAGTTATGAAACGGCTATCTTCACCCACTCAGACGCCCAGAAGCGCATCGCCGAAGCCTCAAAGAAGATGCTGATGAAGAAAGCCGGCCTCAAAGAGCCAATCGTCACGCCGATCCGTGTGGCCCCCGCATTCTATCCGGCAGAGACCTATCATCAGAATTACTACAAGAAGAATCCGCTGCGCTATAAGGTCTACCGCTATGGCTGCGGTCGCGACGCGCGGCTCCGCGAACTCTGGGGCAAGGAAGCCCTTCGCGGGATCGAAAAGCACTGATAATTTACAGCGCGTTTGGGTAATTGGCTGTTATCGTGCTAAACTCGTGACGTCCCTAGGGGCATTGGTTTTGAAACGGGGCGAAGTCCTATATGAGCGCGCTTCAAACTCTCACCCAACCAGACCCGGGGCCCGGTGCAAGCTGCGATGAGCTCAGGGCCCGCATGGCGGCCATCATGGACGAGATCCGCTATTACCCGACACCGATTGCCGGCTGCGACGATCAGTTCAATTATCTGTGTGAAAAACGCGAAGCAATTGCGCATCAAATAGCGCATCATTGCTGACGCAATAACAAAAGGGGTTTCCGATGAAGATTGTTCAAGGCGACGAGTTGCAGTGGGAACGCGGTCTGGAGCATCGCGGCGGCATGTTCCATTTTCGCCGCCTGCTTGAGGGCGATCCAGGCGGGATCGACAATTTCCAGCTTTCTTTCGGCAAGATGGGCGGCGGTTTCTATTCACCGCGTCATCGCCATAATTTTGAGCAATTGCGGTTTCAGCTCAAGGGAACGCTGGATTACGACCGCGATGGCAAGCTGGGCACCGGCATGGTCGGCTACTTCCCCGAGGGCATGTTCTATGGCCCGCAATCACAGGAGCCCGACGACGAGCCGATGACCATCGTGCTGCAGTGCGGCGGCGCGAGCGGCAGCGGCTACCTGTCGCGCAATGAATCCCGGGCGGCAATGGATGAGCTCCGCGCTTTTGGCGAATTCAAGGACGGCGTGTTTCGCCGCGAGGACGCTCCCAAGGGAAAGAAAAATGTCGATGGCTACCAGGCGATCTGGGAGCACAAGAATGGCCGCAAGCTGGATTTCCCCGAGCCGCGCTACAACGCGCCGATATTCATGGACCCCGAAAATTGCCAATGGTTCCCGATTGAGGGCGCGACCGCCGCTTATGAAAAGCGTCTTGGCACGTTCACCGAATGTGGCACCTCGGCACGCACGGTAAAGCTCGATTCGGACGCCGAATGGACCGCAGAGGGGCGAACCATCCTGTTTATTGTTTCCGGTAAGGGGATGGCGGGCGATCAGGAATTGCGCGAATACACGACGATTTATCTCGACCATGGCGAGACGGTAACGCTTACCGCCGAGGAAGTAACCGAGATGCTGTACATCGGCCTGCCGGATTTGCGGCCTCTGATGGCGGCAGCGGATAACCGGCCGATGGCGAGCGCCGCCGAATAATTTTACGGTCCCCGGAAACGCCGCCGCACTTAAACTGCGGCGGCGTTTTTCATTTTGTGCGTGATCCGAGCAGCGTCACGGCCTCTGCCGCGATCACGCCGTTGGCGCCGCCCGCGTGATGACCGTCCGATGGCACCGCTAGCCGGTCATAGCGGCTACCGGGTTTGTGCGATGGCCTGGGGCAGGGCCGCGTCCTATTGCCGGTTTGCCTCCGGTGCAATGCCCAGCAGACCGGAAAGGCGCAAGCCAGCGTTGGCCATTAGGCGGAGGAGAGCTGAGCGGCGAGACAGCCGAGCAACACGACGGCGATCAGGACAAACCATAGACGCGGGACGGGCTCTGTGCGCTCATCTTCCGCTATGTCGGCAAGGGAATCAGAGCTGGCCGCCGCGCACAAATTCGCGCACTTTTTCGCGGTCCAGCAGATCGGAATCCGGTACGCCGGACTCGTATAGCGCCAGCATTTTGTCGGGATCGAAATTGGCTTCGGCCATCTGTCCGAAATGTTCGGACCACTGGAAATGACGTTTGTAATCCTGGGTCTGCCGCGAGGTGTAATTGTCCATCATGGTTTCGACCGTATTGCCATCCGGATCCCGATAATAGAATGAGGTCGAATTGCCGTGGTTGACGGTGTAGTCGGGCGCGTATCCGCGCTCTTTCATCCGGCTATAGATATAGAGCAGTTCACCCAGACTGGCATAAGCAAAGGCGTTGTGGGAAATGCCGATCGGACGTTCGGGTTTGGTGCCCCAACCCTTGCGCGGGATGATGACCACCCGATGGTCATGATCGTCATAGGAAATAAAGGTCAGTCCGCCGGGATTTGTCCTGATGATTTCACCATTGAACAGCCATTGATAGAAATCGACCATCTTGTCGAAATTCACATCGGAATAAATATGAACGTGATGAATTTCGCGCGGCGACGGCATGTTCGTGACAGTGCCCGGCGCATCGCTACGAACCGGTGCTGTCTTTTCGGGCCGGTAATCTCTCGGGTCAATCGTATCCATGGTCGCTCTCCGCTCTGCCGCGGCTGTTCGCCTGCGCGGCCTGTATGTTGAGTTTGCCAGCTTGGCGCGGGTTAGTCCATTTCGGTGTGATCAAATACGGGGCCGCGCGATTGTGGAGACGAGATTGCCGGAACCTCTTTGTATGTCTAATATTTTATCCGAAATTCGGCCCCGTCCGGGGATTGCGGATTAAAGAAAAAACGGGAGGCTTCGATGAAACTCAGGCTCAGCATTGCGACCGATACCAATCCGCGCACCAGGCCAATTATGGACGGCTCGGTGACGGTGGACGGAATTGACCTCGTCCATACCGCGCTGCACCCGTCGGAAATGTTCTGGCGTCAGCTTAAATTCGCCGAGTTCGATGTTTCCGAGATGTCGTTTTCCTCGCTCATCAAGGCAATCGCCGGCGGCAACGACCAGTGGGTCGGCATCCCGGTCTTCACCACCCATCATTTTTTCCAGAACTGGATTGTTATCAGAAAGGGCGCGGGCATTGAGCGGCCTGAGGATATGGCGGGCAAACGGATCGGCGTGCCCGAATTCCAGCAGACCGCCGCCGTCTGGTCGCGCGGCATTCTCAAGCATGAGTTCGGCGTCGATCAGACCGATATGGAATTCTGGATGGAACGGCTGCCCGAAACCAGCCATGGCGGGGCGACCGGCTTCGTCCCGCCGCCCGGCGTGACCGTTAATCAGATCCCGCTCGAAACCAATATCGGCGAAATGCTGCTGGCGGGAGAGCTTGACGCGACGCTGCTCTATTTGCCGCACGACAATTTGATCGACCGCAGCAAGGCCGATCTCCACAACCACCCCGGTTTTGGACCGCTGTTCCCCGACCCGGCTGCCGAGGGGCTGCGCTATTATCGCAGCACCAACATCTTCCCGATCAACCATACGATGGTGATCAAACGGTCGGTGGCGGAGGAAAACCCCTGGGCGGTGCTGAATATTTTGAAGGCCTTCAACCGTGCCAACGAGCTGGCCAACCAGCAGCGGCTTGAACATATCGAGTATTACCGCGTGTCCGGTCTTATCTCCCGGGAAGCCTATGACGCGATGTGCGAGCCTTTGGTGCAGCACGGCGTCAGGGCCAACCGTGAAACGCTGGAAGCCGCCACGCAATATTCATTCGAGCAGGGTCTGACGCCGCGCCTCGTCGGGCTTGAGGAAGTCTTCGCCAGAAGCACG
This sequence comes from Alphaproteobacteria bacterium, assembly GCA_047619835.1. Taxonomy (GTDB): domain Bacteria; phylum Pseudomonadota; class Alphaproteobacteria; order MPNO01; family UBA2964; genus JAYOEY01. The sequence goes on along the minus strand of JBLHKG010000212.1, from coordinate 80 downwards.
ATGGATCAATAGCGGTGCGTTCATTGGCGTCGGAAACAGTTCGCGGGAACGTTTTTTATCGTTGGCGGGTGGTCGAGTTT
>JBLHKG010000211.1:0-5064 GCA_047619835.1 Alphaproteobacteria bacterium | reverse complement strand
GAAGCCGGATCGTCAATCCTGATACCCTCGGCAACCAGAAACCGGTAGAACTGACGCAGGGCTGATAACCGCCGCGCTGCGGTCCGGGGCGACATGCCGGCACGGCGCTGTCCGGAAAGCCAGGCACGGACACATTCGGTCTGCGCCGCTGCGGCAGTATCACCGCGCTTTGCCGCGAAATCCTCGAACAACGCGAGATCGCGGGCGTATGAATCACGGGTCGCGACTGCAGCGCCGCGCTCGACCATCAACATTTCAAGAAAATTCTCAACCTCGCGCGCGTGCCGGTGAACCGTCATGTCCAGCATCCTACAGACCCATCGCGACAGCGGTTTCAAGCGCGAGCTGCCGCGCCTCCACCTCAAGCCCAACGGCCAGCAGGGCGGCAATCGCCTGCTCCACCGCCGGGAGGTTACCAGCACCGGGCCCATCCGGTCCGATCACGACGAGCGCAAGACCGGCTGCAGCACCGCGGTTTCGCGTCCGGACCGCGTAGCGCAGCGCATTCCTGGTTCCGGCGGAAGGAACTCGTGCCTCGCCTGTCGGCGACGCGTCGAGAACCAGCGCCCAGAGCCCCGAAGAAACCGGAAGCGACAACGCTTCGAGCAGGCTGAACAGGACCCTGGCACGCCCAACGACGTCACTCCCCGACTGATCGAGCACCCGCCACCAGCCCTGAACAGCGTCCAGCGATATGTCAGGCGATACCCCCAGCGTTAACCCAGGGACGACACCGGGTGCGGCTCCCGGTGTGATTGCGGGTGTGATTGAGGGTGTGATTGAGGGTGTGATTGAGGGCGCAATTCCAGAAGCTTCGGGGGACGTATCGGGACGGGGGGCTTTCTTCGGCATAAGGACGGCCAACGGCCACAACGTGGCGCGCACGGCCTGACCCACCTGCTGATTGTCCGCCATTGCCAACCATTTGGACGCATTCTCCAGATCGCCTGCGGTGATAAAGGCCCGCGCGGCATCGGCGGCAAACCAGGCAAGATTGTCGGACGGCGGTATCCGGGCAAGGACCGGCTGCGCGGCAATAAACATCATCCGCCCGCCGCCTTTCGCCCGAGCAACCGCGAAACCCTTTTGCAATATACGTGCGCGTGCCTCCACCGACTGAGCGGACTGGGCTGCTCGGGCGATCAGGGCACGGCCTTTTGGTCCCCAGTCCGCCTCAGCGCGTTCAGCCACGTTCTGAAAGTCGCCATCATCCAAAGACACCGCGCCATATACTTGTAACAGCACGGATGCGGGCAGCGTTCCTAACCGCGCGGCCGCTTCTGCGGCGACCAAACGAAGCTCGACGGGCGCATTGGGACTGAGAGCAATTGCCTGCAGAGCGGCAGGCAACGCCTTTTCAGCCGCATCTGCCGGCAGAGCCAGATTGGCGGCGCGCATCATCGCAATATTCAGCGCCGTCGGGTTGCTGAGGCTCTCGACATCAGGCGGCGCGGCGCCACCCAGACGTTCCATGGTCGCAAAAAACGACGGGTGTACGGCTTCACTGCGTTCTGCCAGCAGTTCCGATATTAGGGCCGCCTCTGACCGCTTATCTGACAGCATGAGGCAGAACGCATCCGCTTGCTGCCAGAATAGGCCGCTGAATACCTGACCCGGGCCCCGAACGATAGCGCAGGCGCCGGCGGTATCGAACCGGAATAGACGGGCCTCGATCTCTGTCCGTACCAGGGCCTCTTCAATCTGCCCAACCGGCGCAACGGCAATCAGCGCCAGAGCCGCGGAAAGCTCTCCGGAGGCAAACAGGGCACCAATCCGAAGCGCCAGCAAACTGGGTCCGCTACCGCCGCGACTCGGCGCAACGGCGCTGGTTAGCAGGATGCGCCGCGCCAGAGCCCGCATCGCCGGCGAGAGTTGACGTTCCGGCAATAGCGCAATGAGGCGCTCGACGAAGACCCTGTCGGCTCCCTGCCACATGGCAATGCCAAGCCCGCCATTGTCGTCGCCCAGCGTGCCAATTGAATCACCATCGATGTCTTTCAGGGTTTCGGTCTGCACGGGACCACCGCCGCCTTCACTGGGAAAAACCGGCACTGATTTTACCGCAGGCGGCGATTCGGGTTGCCCGGTCCCGGGCAACGCCGTCGGCGGCGCCTGCACCGCCCGGCGCGGATCGAGCCGAATCGGTCCCGGGGAATTACCAAGGGGATTACCACGGGGATTACCAGTCGAATTGACCTGCGCGAGAAGGATTCGGTCAGTCGATGACCGCATTTCCACCGCCATGCTGGTATAGGGGCCGCAATACGGAATGCCCATGACGGCAAATCCGACCGCCAGAAAAGCGGCACTAGCGCGGGAAACGGTCATCAGGAAGGGTTTTCTGTATTGTGGCGGAGGGCGCCGGGATTTCCCACATCGCGAGAAAGGCGCCACCGCCGATCACGGTGATCAAAAGAACCAGAAAGATGGCAATCATCAAACGCGTCATACAAGCCTGCTTGGACCGTTAATGCCCCGGTCGGTTTGCCTCACCGTATATGGGCTCGATTCCTGGCGACAACGAACCGAATCCGTCATATATTCAAAAGCGTTATGGTAGATACCGGCCAACCATGGCTAATTTTAGGCAGTCTACCGGCTCAACTGAATCACTTCAATGCTGCCGGTTGGAGGGTCACATGCTGTCCGGTCGTAGCATTGGCTGCGCCACCTCGAAGACCGACGCTCGAAGACCGACGCTCGAAGACCTATGACTGATACCGACAAACTCAAATCACAGAACACACCGGAATCACGGAACACCATCGTCCTTGTCGGGTTGATGGGAGCAGGCAAGACCTGCATCGGTCGTCGTCTGGCCGAAAGGCTGGGATGCCCGTTCGTCGATGCTGACGAGGAAATCGAAAAGGCCGCAGGGTGTTCTATTCCCGATATTTTCGAACTGTATGGTGAGAGCGCCTTCCGGGACGGCGAGAGACGCGTCATCGCTCGCCTGCTGAGCGACCCACCACATGTACTGGCAACCGGTGGCGGCGCCTTCATTGACGAGGAAGTCCGCCGAAAGATCGCCGAATCCGCTATATCCGTGTGGCTCCGTGCCGATTTGGACCTTCTGCTGCAACGAACCTCGCGGCGTGGCGATCGACCACTGCTGTCTCAGGGCAACCGTCGCGTGACTCTGGAACGACTCATGGAGGAGCGCTACCCGGTCTATGCCGAAGCAGAAATCACCATTGATTCCGCCCGGGAAGTCCCTGAAATCACGGTGGAACGGGTGCTTAAAGCGCTTGAGGCGCGGGTGCAACCAGCGACCGAACTACATGGAAACGCAGCACTGTGAGCGCGACTGTGAGCACGATTGAAACGCTTAACCTGGATTTGGGCCCGCGCAGCTACGACATCCATGTCGGAGCAGGATTGGTCGGCAGCGCAGGAGTATATATCGCGCCGCTGATCCGGCACACGCCGGCAATTATCATTACCGACCGGAACGTTGCGGAGCATCATCTGGCGGCTTTCCGTAATTCGATGGATGCGGCCGGAATCGAGACCGTCGTTATCGAACTTGAACCCGGCGAAGAAACCAAATCGTTCGATCGGTTCGAGGCGCTGGTGAATTCGATCCTCGATACCAGACCGGAACGGGCTTCAACGCTCATCGCGCTAGGCGGCGGCGTGATCGGCGACATTACCGGCTTTGCGGCGAGCGTCATCCTGCGCGGCATCGATTTCATCCAGATCCCGACAACCCTGCTGGCGCAGGTCGACAGCTCGGTCGGCGGCAAGACCGGGATCAACACTCGGCACGGCAAAAATCTGGTGGGCGCGTTCTATCAACCTCGGCTGGTGCTCGCCGATACCGAAGTGCTCGATACCCTGCCGCGCCGCGAATTGCTTGCCGGTTATGCGGAAATGGCCAAATACGGACTGCTGGGCGATGCCGAATTTTTTACCTGGCTGGAACAGAACGGCGCATCGCTGATTGCCGGCGACCAGGAAGCAAGGCGCTATGCCGTGGCGACAAGCTGTCATGCGAAGGCGGCGATTGTTGCCGAGGACGAGCACGAGAACGGCCGAAGGGCTCTGCTTAATTTAGGACATACTTTCGGACATGCGCTCGAAGCGGAAACCGGTTTTGGCGCCAACCTCCTGCATGGAGAAGCCGTCGCGATCGGCATGGTGATGGCATTCGACCTGTCGGTTCATCTCGGGCTGTGTCCGGCTGAGGATGCCGCCCGCGCCCGGAGGCATCTTGCCGCCGTTGGGTTACCCACCAGCCTTGATGCGCTGCCCGGCCAGGGATGGCGTGCAGAAACGCTGATCGCGCACATGCACCAGGACAAGAAAGTTCGCGACGGCAAGGTTACGTTCATTCTGGCCCGCGGGATCGGCCGCGCGTTCATCGAACATGATGTAGACCTCGCCGAAGTGGAGACGCTTCTCGCGCGCACGATCGCTGCCTGATGGGTGACGGCTTACTCATCGTGAAGACCATCCTCATAGGGAAAATTGCGTGATGGATACAGAAACGCTGATGACGATCGGCGGCATCGCCGTCCTGCTGGTGCTGTCAGGAATTTTCTCCGGCTCGGAAACGGCGCTCACCGCCGCCTCGCAGCCGAGAATGCATCTGCTGCACAAACGCGGCGACCCGCGGGCGGGCGTGGTCACGGCGCTGTTCGCCGAAAAGGAAAAGATGATCGGCGCCATTCTGCTCGGCAACAATCTGGTCAATATCCTGGCCTCGGCGCTGGCGACCAGCCTGCTGATCGGCTATTTCGGCGAAGCCGGCGTGGTCTACGCGACAGCGGCCATGACCATTCTCATCCTGATCTTCGGCGAAGTGATGCCCAAGACCTACGCGTTCCAGAATGCCGACCGGGTGGCCTTGGCCATTGCGCCGTTTTTCCGCTTCGTGGTCGCCGTCCTCGCCCCCGTTACACACACGATCATCGTCGTCATAACCGCTGTAATTCGGCTGCTGGGCATTAAATACGGTGACGGCGATGAACTGCTGTCGCAGGCCCAGGAAAGGCTGCGTGGCGCGATTGAACTACATCAGGGAGATGCTCCGGCAGTTCGCCAGGAACGCATCATGCTGCG
>JBLHKG010000210.1:0-5066 GCA_047619835.1 Alphaproteobacteria bacterium | reverse complement strand
GCCAAATTCCGCCTGGGCTCCAGAAAGTCCAGAATCTGGCGCCGCCAATTCGCCTTGGGCGCTACGCCAAGCCAAAGATTGGGTCGGTCGAAGCCATGCACCACGACGTCTCCCTGTCCCCGGAACAGTTTTTCCGCTATATCCCGGCGGGTTGCAACATCCGCCGTGGCGGTAAAGGCCGACAAAGCCGCATCTGGAAAGCGATCCTTAAGGCCCGAGAGTGCTTCGTACTCCGGACGGAAACTGGCCCCCCATTTAGAGATACAATGCGCCTCATCAACCACGAACATGCTGGGATCAAGTCGCTCAAGCGCGGCCAGCATCCGTGCCGTCATAAGCCGCTCCGGCGACAGATAGAGCAAGGTCACCGATCCGTCCTGAACCCGCCGCCAATCCGCGATATTATCCTCTCGCGACCGGTTGGAGTGGATACAGGCCGCGTTGATGCCATTTGCGCAAAGCCCCGCGACCTGATCGTCCATCAGCGCCACCAGCGGCGACACCACGACAGTCAGTCGCTCGAACATCAGCGCGGGCAGCTGATAGCACAACGACTTCCCCGCCCCGGTCGGCATGACGCAAAGCGTGTGGGTACCGGCCAGCAGGCGATCGACGATCTCTTGTTGGCCGGGCCGAAATGCCGGAAATCCGAAGACCGAATTGAGCAATTGTAGGGGAGTGTCGGTCACGAGCACGATGCCATTTCAACAATCCGCTGGATCAATGTTATAATACGCCCTTGGCCTGCGGAATGCCCCTGAATGGACGCCCGTTAAGAGTTTATAGGACCGAATCGGCTTAGAATCATATTGCCCGACGATGTGCAAGGCCACCGTTCTTTCATATAGGAATCTGATGCAACTTAGAAGCTGGCAACAAAAGATCATCGACAGTTTTCCGTCGATCATCCGCGAACATCGCCGATTTATCCTGAAGGCCCCAACGGGCGCCGGCAAGACTGTGCTGGCGAGCGAAATTGTCGACCAATTTTACAATGGCAAAAAAATTATTGTGCTGTGCCACCGGCTTGTGCTGCTGGAACAGCTCGAAAAAGCGCTTGGCGTAAAGCACAAAGTCCGCAAATTGGGGGTTTCAGACACAGGACCGGCGTTTGAGGGCTACGACATTCTGCTGTCGACCAATATGCGCGCCAAAGCAGTGCTGGCGGATGCGATGCCCAAGGCCGACCTCATTATCGTCGATGAGGCGCACCGCGTATCGCCCAATGGCAGGGGCTACAAGCGGATCATTGATGATTTCAATGAACATGGGAAAAAAGAAGCGCAGTTTATCGGCCTGACGGCATCGCCAGAGCGCCGCACAGGCGATCAACGCGATCAGCTCAACCTGGCATTCGATGCGATTATCGATTGCGCGAATATTGAAGGGTTAATTGAAGAAGGGGTTTTGGTGCAACCGGTCTATCGACCCCATTTTGTGCATGATCTCGATCTCAGCGGCATCGATATCAGCTCAGGCGACTTCCCGGTGGCAAAACTGGCGCCGGCGATCGTCAAATCATCGATGATCGATTACGCGATGTGGAGCTACAACGAAGAACGCCTGAAGGTAGCCGGAAGACCGGTTTCCGCGTGGTTCTGCGCCGATATCAATGTGGCCCAGGCTACCCTGCGGCGTATCCGGCAATGCGATATCGAGGCCGCCATCGTTACCGCCGGGACGCCAATCAAGAAGCGCATGGAACTCCTCGACATGCATGAGAAGGGCGAAATCGAGGCAATGGTGTCTGTCGGGGTGCTAGCCGAGGGCTGGGATAACCCTCATTGCAATATCATTGTCCATCTCCGCCCTACCCTGTCGAAAGTACTGTGGGGGCAGTCGGTGGGCCGTGGATTGCGCTCGGCCCCCGGTAAGGACAAATGCATCGTTATCGATGTGAGCTCCAACTGGAGCACATTCGGCCCCGTGGAAAAACTGGAATGGAGCCTGTGGAGCCACCGGCGCTCCTATATGCAGTTCATGAACCGCTTCAACTGGATCGGCCAGCAGCAGGACGGCGAGGATGGCAGCGATGTCTATCTCCTCTGCGAAAATGAACTGCCTAACAAAACGCGCTGTTCGCATATCTATAAAAAGGATGCGTTCGAGAACGACACCTGCCCGGTCTGCGGCTCCTACGCTGCAATCGACATCTTCAAGGAACAGAAACTCGACAGTTCACTGAGCGAAAACGGGCTCCACAAGCTGTTCTTCGAGCGGGTGCCAAAGGTTTATGACGAGATGAATCTGTCGATCTGGAGCAATCTCGGCAATTCGGCATGGAAATCGGCGGATGCCAAAGAGCAGGTATTTCTCGCCTTCTGCATGGCATTTGTTGAAGTCTCGGGCGAGCCGACAAAATCGGAATCGGATTATTGGGATGCCGCGCTGGCAGCCGAAGCAAAGGTCCGCGCCCATCTGGTTGAAAAAAAGATCCGCCTCGTAAAACAGGACGATTTCGACCTCGCCCTGATTGCCGACGGCATGCTGGCCGGCCGGCAAGTCCGGACCCTGCAGGCCCATTACGGCATTTCGCTGTGTGGCTCTGTGTTCAAAACGCACACGCCGACCGAAACCGAACGCAAATATCAAAAGGCCATCAGAATCGCCGAGAGACTGTCCATGATCGGCTGCTCATCACAGGATAATCTGCCCTATTTCAACGCCGCCGATCATCTGGCGACGCTGTCGGCTTAATCTCTATCGTTCGCGGAACGCCTCGTGTTTCAGCTTCAGCACCGGTGCGATGAAATAATCCAGAACCGAGCGATATCCGGTATGGATGTCGCCGGTTGCCAGCATACCTGGAATGATCCTGTTAACGCCGGGTTTGTCACCGAGATAATCCTTCGATGTCTCCACCATGACGCGGAAATAGGCTGTTCCGTCCTGCTGGATGCTTGAATCCGGCGCTATATTAATAACTTTACCCTCAAGCCCGCCATAGCGGACAAAATCGAACGATGTCACCTTGACCACCGCCGATTGGCCGACGCGTACATATCCCACATCGACCGGATTAAGATTAAGCTCGACCACCAGATTTTCATCCGATGGCACGATCTCCATGATCGCCTCGCCGGGCCGAACGACACCACCTACCGTGTGATAGCGCAGATTTTTGACGATGCCGTCGATCGGGCTGCGAATTTCGCGGCGGCTCGATTGATCGCCGATTTTGGTGATCAGCTCACGATTACGGGCGATCGACAGTTCTACCTGTTGAAGCTCCTCAATGACGGCGCGCTGAAAATTGATCAGTCCGGTCCGTTCCCGCTCTCGGGCCTCGGCGTAGGCCGCACGAAGGTTGGGCAAGCGCTTGCTAAGCTCGTCGGCTTCCGCACGCAGCGACGTTACCTCATCCTCGAGCTCGAGATGCTCCATCTTTGGCACCAGCTTGCTGGCCAGAAGGTCCTTCGACATCACGAAGCGCCGTTCCGCAAGCTTCAGCTTCTCCTTTATGCCCTTGAGGCGTGCTGTGGATTCCCGAATGGCATGGGTTTTCTGGGTCGTTTGTTCGCGAAAGATGACCTGATTGCTCTGCCATTGGCGGCGCCGGCTTACATAGGCCTTGCGCTCGGCGGAGACCATCCCGTCATAGCGAGTTGCCAGCCCCTTGGGAAAGACCAGCTTGCCGCCGGTAGATTCAGCTTCGAGCCGCGCCCTTTTGAGCAGCAGGCTGTTGGTTTCGATCTCCACCTCGTCGCGATTGATAGTCTCTGTACCAAGCCGCAGCTGAACCAGCGGCGCCCCGGACAAGATTTTTTGTCCTTCGGTCACGTTTATCTTGTGGATGATGCCGCCTTCAAGATGCTGGATGACCTTCACCTGGCCCTTTGGCACGATCTTACCCGACGCGACGGCAACCTCGTCCAGCTCGGCATAATAGGCCCAGCCGAGAAAAGCAGCGATGATCCCCATGACCAAACCCGCCCCGGAAAAAAGGCGGGGCAGCGGGTTGGCGGCGACCAGGGATTCAAGCGGGTTCATGTCGTCGATTTCAGGGTTGGCGGCGTACCTTGCCCGCCGAACAGTTTGGGCATGACCTCACTGGCCGCGCCGCCCATGACGATCTTACCATGGTCAACCACTACCAGATTGGTACAGGCGGCAAGCAGGATCGGGCTATGGGTCACCAGAATCACATTACGATCCTTTGAGAGTTCGGTCAGCGCCGAGCGCAGCCTTTCCTCGCTGGGCCGGTCCAGATTGGAGGTCGGCTCATCCAGCAGCAGGATCGGCGGATCGCCGATCAGCGCACGGGCCAGCGCGATCTTCTGGCGCTGGCCAGCCGACAGCATGCCGCCCGCTTCACCGATATTGGTATCGTAGCCATCGGGCAGATCGACGATATCCTCGTGGACCCCGATCAATTTTGTGATGTTGAGCAACGCGGCATCGTCTGATCCCGGCGCGCCATTCAGAATGTTTTCCCGGATTGATCCGGCGAACAGGAAGCCATCCTGCGGCATATAACCAATCCAGCAGGCCAGATCGGCCCGCGACAGCTGGTTCATATCCGCGCCATCGAGCAGAATGCGCCCACTTGCGGGCTGGTAGAGGCCACCCATCAATTTCAGCAGGGTGGATTTACCGCTGCCATTTCGCCCGACAATGCCGTGGATGGCGCCGGGCCGCATGGAAAACTCGATATTTTCCAGAACCGGCTGGCCGTCGGGATTAAACAGGAAGCTGACCTGCTCCAGTTTCAGATCGCCCTTCGGCCGGTCAAGCTCCATGGTGCGCTCGATCCGCTCCTCGGCCAGGCTAAAGGCCTCTTCCAACCTATGCGCCGCTTCCCGGTAGGCCGCAAAGCCACGCCACGCCCCGACCAGCTGGTTGAGCGGCGATACCACGCGGGCACTGAGCATATTGGCTGCAATGAGGGAGCCGATGGTCATTTGATGATCGAGGATCGCGAGGGCGCCGACCACGGTCATCAGAATTGTCGTCACCACCGTCAGCGACATACCGGCATTGCCGAACCCGTCATTCAGACTGCCGCGTTCCAATGATCTCGCAATCACGTTGGCGTGGCGCTCTTCCCATAGCGGGCGGACCGTTTC
>JBLHKG010000209.1:0-5072 GCA_047619835.1 Alphaproteobacteria bacterium | reverse complement strand
TTTATGAACCCCGAAATCGACCGCATGCTCGAAGAGGTGCTGAGCCGCGGCTATCGCGCGCTGGTGCTGACCAATGCGATGCGCCCGATGCGGCGTCACGATGCGGTGCTGAAGAAACTGCGCTTTCGCTTCGATAGTCGGCTGGTGCTTCGCGTTTCTGTTGATCACTACACTCAGGACCTGCACGAGAAGGAGCGCGGGCCCGATAGCTGGCAGCCGATGCTCGACGGGCTGAAATTTCTGTCCGACGAAAAATTCACCACCCATGTTGCCGGACGCATGATGTGGGATGAGGACGAGGCCTCGATGCGGGCCGGATTTGGCAAGCTGTTCGCCGAACAGGGCATCCAGATCGATGCCAATGATCCCGTGGCGCTGACTTTGTTTCCTGAAATGGATATGCGCCAGGATGTGCCGGAGATTACCGATAAATGCTGGTCAATCCTGGGGGTCGATCCGAACGACATCATGTGCGCCACGTCGCGCATGGTGGTAAAGCGCAAGGGAGCGGATCGGCCGGCCGTGATCGCCTGTACGCTGCTGCCCTATGACGATGAGTTCGAGTTGGGCGCGACACTTAGCAACGCCACAGGCGATGTGGCGCTCAACCACCCGCACTGCGCTAAATTCTGCGTGCTGGGCGGCGGGGCGTGCAGCCGGGAATAAACCAGATTTAGGGCAGGAAAAACGACAATGGCCACATCGAACCTTCCGGCGGACAAAGCCTTCGTCTTCGATTTTATCGACCGCAATGAAAAAGCCGTCACCACCATTGGTGATTCGGTGTTCTATTTTGGCGAGGTCGGCATGCAGGAATTCGAGAGCGCCAAGCTGCTGTGCGACACGCTGGAAGAGGCGGGGTTTAACGTCGAGCGTGGCATCTCCGGTTTCCCCACCGGGTTCTGCGCCACCTATGGCGAGGGTGGGCCGGTGATTGCGCTTCATACCGAATACGACGCAAACCCCAACAATTCCCAGGTCTCGGGCGCTGCCGAACAAAAGAACATCACGCCCTACGGTCCCGGCCATTGCGAAGGCCATAACTGCAACGCCGCGGTAATGGTTTCCGGCGCGATCGCCGCAAAACGGGCGATGGACGAGTTCGGTCTGAAAGGCACGCTGAAAGTATTTGGCGCGCCCGGCGAGGAACAGCTGATCAGCCGGCCCTACTATGTGCGTGACGGCTGGTTCGACGATGTCGATGTGGCGATCCATGACCATGTCGGCGGTGAGCTGAACACCGTCTATGGGCTCACCCATTCGGCGGCTGTTTCCGCCTATTTCACCTTCCATGGCGAGACAGCGCATGCCTCGACCGTGCCGTGGAAGGCGCGCGATTCGCTCGACGCTGTCGTGCTGATGGATATGGGCATGGCCCAGTTTCGCGAACATATGGAGCCCGATATGCGCGCCCATCGCGTCATCACTCATGGCGGCGATCAGCCCAATACCATCCCGGCGCGGGCGACCGTGTGGTGGACATTCCGCGCGCCGATGGCCGACGGCGCCCGCAAGGTCTATGAGCAGGGTTGCCGCATCGCCGAGGGCGCGGCCATGATGACCAACACCGAAGTTGAGATCGAGGTGATGAGCGCGGTCTGGCCTGTGCGCACCAATCAGGGCCTCGCCGAGGTCATTCAGAACAATATAGAGCTGGTCGGCATGCCATCATGGACCGAGGGCGAACACGATTTCGCCCGCAAGCTGCAGCAGGCCGCCGGGGTGAAGATCGAGGGCCTCAAACCTGAAATTACGCCGCTCACGGGGCCGAGCGTACAGCGCGCGCCGTCCAACGATTGCGGCGACGTCTCGTGGAAAGTACCGATGGGCCGGGTAAGCTTCCCGTCCAATGTGCCGAACGTGCCGTATCATCACTGGGCCGGTGGCGCGGCGCTCGCCACCACCATCGCCCATAAAGGGGCGCTGGCCGGGGCCAAGACGCTGGCCGGCAGCATCCTCGATCTGTTCAAGAACCCGGCTCTGGTGCAGCGCGCCAAGGATACCTTCGCCGAGGAGATTGGCGATATTGTCTATGCCCCGCTGATTCCGCCGGAGCAGAAACCGCCGGTCGAGCTGAACCGCGACATGATGGACTCGTTCCGCCCCCGCATGCGCGAGCATTACGTGACGGAAAAGCCGGAGTTCGTTTGAGGGGCCAATTGGGCCGGTTTTAAACCGGCCCCTACAACCTCCTCAAAACATGTAGGGGCGGGTCTGGGACCGGCCGCTCGTTTATCCCCTGACCTGCGGCAAGTGCATCAGGTGCCAGGGGGAGGGGAGTTCGCCCACCGGGATTTCGATCAGGGTCGGTAAATCCCTGCCGAAACTTTGCTTGAGGGCGGCTCGCAATTCCTCCGGATTGGTTGCGCGCAGCCCCTGCGCGCCAAACGACTCGGCGTATTTGACGAAGTCGGGATTGTGCAGATCGGTGCCGATCACGCGGCCGCCATATTTATGGACCTGACTGCGTTTCACATTGCCGTAGGCGCCGTCGTTGAACACCAGCGTCACAGAGCCGATGCGATGCTGCACCGCCGTTGATAGCTCGCTGCCGCCGAACAGAAACCCGCCATCGCCGGAGATCGAGACCACTTCCTTATCGGGATTAGCCACCTTGACGCCAAGAGAGGTCGGGAAGCCAAACCCCAGCGTTCCCTGATAGCCGGGCGAGACATAGCTGCGTGGGGAATAGAACGGCATGCCGATACGCGCCATATAGGCCATCTGGGTCGATTCCCCGACGACGAAACCGTCGCGCGGCAATTCTTCGCGCAGCACCGAGATATAGTCCCATTGCGGCGACAGTTTTTCGAACTCGACCTGCAGGCCCGCCTTGGTGGCAAGCAGTTCGTCCTGGCGGGAGGCGCGCTTCCGGTTGTGGTTGGGCAACGCATTGGCGAGGGCGGCGAGGGCCAGCCTGGCATCCGCGGTAATGCCGATTGCCGGCTTGCCGCTGCGCGCAACCTCGCTGGGGTCGACATCGATGCGGATGATCTTGACGCCCTTGTCCACTCCCCAGCCGTAATATTGCTCATACATGCGGGTGCCGACGGCAAGCACGACATCGGCTTTGGCATAGAGTTGGTGCCCAACGCTTTCGGCGACGCCGAGATAATGATCGGACGGGACTGCGCCCTTGCCGTTGCGCGACATGCTGACCGGCGCCTGAACCATCTCGGCCACCGCCAGCAATTCCTCGCAGGCATCGAACACGCCCCGGCCGGAAAGAATCAGAGGGTTTTCGGCGGCGCCGAGCAGTTTGGCGGCCGCTTCGATCAGATCGGGATCGGGCTCAAGAGCCGGCGGCGGCGGTGCGGCATCACGTAGCTGGACTTCGGCCGACCGGGCGAGCACGTCCGGCGCCGATTCCAGCCCGACCGGCCGAATTCGTCCAGATCGCAATTCGCGAAAGGCGGTCTCCACCGCCTGTGGCGCATCAGCGGGGTGTTCGATCCTGTCGGCCCATTTAGTCAGTTTGCGGATGATGCCGAGCTGGTCCTGGATCTCATGATGCGTCCCGGCGTGGCGGTCGATCATGTTGGTTCCGACCTGACCAGTGATGCACAGAACCGGCGCATTGCAGGCGTAGGCGGTACACAGTGCCCCCGACGAATTCAGGAAACCGGGCCCCGGCACCACGGCATAGGCGCCGACTTTTCCCGATGACGCGGCATAGCCGAACGCCATATAGCCGCCGCCCTGTTCGTGGCGGTTCTGAATGAAGCGGATCGAATTGCCTTCATCGTGCAGCGCGTTGAAGAAGTGATCGAGCTGGACGCCCGGAATGCCGAACATCGTATCCACGCCGTACTGTCGCAGCGATTTGACGATTGCTGCCCCGCCTGTCATCCGCGTCATGGAATTCTCCCTGAATTGAAATTTACCATTTGATTTTTAAGTACTTTATGCCCGCCCTGGCGTCGGCGCACCCCATCCGGATCGTTATTCGGCGCAAAAAAAGGCCGGCCCCTGCGGGCCGACCCTTGTTTTGTCGCTATTGTCGGGCGGTTATTTTGCCCGGTATTCCTCGGGCAGGAAGAACATGGCGTCCTGCCCATCCGCCACCGCCTGGTGACAGGTGATGCAGAACTTGACGTTGTTCGATCCCTTGCCCTTGGTGGTGCCGACGGTCTGGCCGTTCGGCATGATCAGCGTATAGCGCCAATCATTGCTGGCTTTCATGAAGCCACCGCCCATTTTTTCCATCAGGAACAGTGGACCCACACTGACGCGGCCCTGTGGCGTCACCGTAAAGCTGTCTTTAGCCAGCACGCCGCCCCGCCTCATCTTGCCGACTTTCTCATACTTGGCGTAAGAACCGGCGGCTTTCTTGCTGGCATAGTTTTGAACGAACCGGTTGCCGTGCGTTGCCGACACATAGGGCTGGTTCGAGAATTTAGCCCATTGGGAATACCATTTTGCCCAAAGATTACCGGACTTGGCATAGGCGGTCTTCATTTCGCCCTTAAGGCACTTATAGAGGGCGTTTGCTTCGGCCTTGCTCAGCTCGACCTCGGCGGCGGCGCCGCAGGGATTGCAGGGGTTCCTGGCTGCGCAGGGATTACAGCCTTTCTTCGCGGCACACGGATTACAGGCGCGCTTCGCGGCGCAGGGGTTGCATCCCTTCTTTGCACTGCAAGGGTTACATCCGCGCCTGGCGGCGCAGGGGTTCGCCGAGGCGAGACGCGGCACAACGCATTTACTGCTGTAGGAGGCGGCGCCGCCGGCACACGGGTTGCAGGGATTGCAGGCCTTCTTGGCGCCACAGGGGTTGCATCCACGCTTTGCAGCGCAGGGGTTACAGCCCTTCTTTGCGGCGCAGGGATTGCAACCTTTTTTGGCTGCGCAGGGATTGCATCCACGCTTTGCAGCGCAGGGGTTACAGCCCTTCTTTGCGGCGCAGGGATTACAGCCTTTTTTGGCTGCGCAGGGATTGCATCCACGCTTTGCAGCGCAGGGGTTACAGCCCTTCTTTGCGGCGCAGGGATTACAACGATTCTGTGCAATAGACTGAGCCGCCTGGGCGCTCGGAACTTCGCTGACCGTCACGAGGGTAAATCCCGCCGCAAGGG
>JBLHKG010000208.1:0-5089 GCA_047619835.1 Alphaproteobacteria bacterium | reverse complement strand
CGGTCGTCCGGCCGCCAGATTTTCCAGCACATCGTCAATCGCATTCATCTGATCGGTGGTTTCCTGCCACGGAAACCTTGTGCAGAATTCCTCGTAAGTCCCTGCCAATATGTTGATTTTTCGCGCCGGGGTGAGCATGCGTTCCGCTGCGATGCGGATCAGCTCGCCGGCCATCTCCTGCAGCCGCTTCTTAAGCCGTGATTTGCGCGATTGCCAGGCGGCACCGCCCAAGCGGTCGAGCTGGGCTGTATTCTCGGCCGATCCGTAGCGCGACAGCACTTCAACGCTTTCAACCGGCACAAACAGGCGATCCCCACCGTCATAGGTGAGCCGCAGGCAATCATGTGGCGCCCCGCCGGCCGTAATCGTCTCCAGCCCGTCATAGCGTCCGATGCCGTGTTCTATATGGACCACGTAATCGCCCGGAGTGATTTCGCTGGCATCGCTGATGAAGGCCTCAGCCTGCCGCCGCCTCGGGCGGGACTGAACCATCCGCTCGCCGAGAATATCCTGTTCGGTGATCAGCGCGACACCCGGGAGGGTAAACCCATGCTCCAGCCCGAGGACCAGCACGCCGATGGATTTCTCCGGCAAAATCAGGAAATCGACCCAGTTATCGACCCGGACAGTGTCGGTGAGGCCGTGCTCGGTCAGCAGGGTCGTCAGACGCTCGGCGCTGCCGGTGGTATAGCCGGCAATGGCAATTCGGCGACCGCGTTCCCGTTCGCGTCCAATTGCCCGGACAACCGCGTCAAACACGCTGTCCGGCGCTTCGGCGGCTTTATCGTTGCCGGCGGCAAGACGGGCGGAAGCAAATTCCTGTCCACGTCGCCCGCCACAGTCAATTGCACCGGTAAAGCTCTCGCCGCCCTGTCCCGGCGCCGATGCAAAGGGCGAAAACCAACCATTCGGTAGCGTATGGAGCGCTGATTTCCATTCTTTTTCAGTAAGATACAGCCGGTCCGGTGGCAAGGGACGATACACCGTTCCGTCTCCGCCTCCTTTGGTTGGCGCCTCGGCGAAGGATTTACGGGCTTCGTAAAAATCGGCAATTGTCTCGAATCGCGCGGCGGCGGCCTCTTCGCCCTGATAATCGACGGTTACGGACACATTTGGCAGATAGTCGAAAAGCGTCTCCATCCGTCCATAGAGCAGCGGCAGCCAGTGTTCCGCCCCGGCAATGCGCTGCCGTTCGGATATCGCCTCATAAACCGGATCGCCAGTGCCGGCTCCGAATGTCGATCGATAGCCTTCCCGGAATCTCTGAACGCTCTCATCGTCGAGCGAGAGCTCGGACACCGGCTCAAGCGCAATTCCAGTGCATTCCTCTTCGCTGAGCTGTGTCGCAGGGTCGAAATAGCGCAGTTTTTCAATCTCATCGCCGAACAGATCGAGCCGAACCGGGCGCGCCGCCGCGGGCGGAAAGATATCGACGATGCCGCCGCGAAAGGCATATTCGCCTGGTTCCCGCACCGTGCCGGTACGTCCAAACCCGTGGGATTCAAGGAATTTCGACAGGGTTTCGAGGTCTATCCGCCCGCCTGTCTGAAGGTTAAGCGCGGTCCCGAGAAGCGCATCCCTTGGCGGAACCCGCTGCAACACCGCATTAATGGTCGCAAGGACCAGCATCGGCCCCGGTTTTTTGCCCTTGAGCACGGCGAGGGCATGCATCCGCTCGCCCAATACGTCGGCATTGGGCGATACCCGATCGTACGGCAGGCAGTCCCAGGCCGGAAAGGAAAGCACGTCGAGCCCCGGCGCAAACACGGTAAGGACATTGCGGAGCTGATCCATCCGGCGGTCGTCGCGGGCGATATGCAAATGTACGCCATCGGCCAGAACAGCGAGTTCCGACAAGGCCAGCGCCTCGACACCGTCAGGCGTGCCACCAAGCAGAATTCGGCCTGATGATTCGAGTGGTTTACTATTAAATATCAATGTGATGCCAAGGTTTTTTTAAAGTCCATCAAGAGATCGAATAGATCTGTCCGGTGATGTTCAGGCGGTGCCTCCAGCCCGCCAACCCAGATCATCAGGTCCGGATCGGGCTCCTGTAACAGCGCTTCAAACTGGGTAAGCTGTTGCTGGTTCATGGTGGCGAGATAACGGTCGGCAAATCCGCCGAGCACCAGATCGGCTTCCTTGGTGCCGCGCCGCTGACTCAGATAATTGAGCCGCCGCCGTCGGGTTTCTGTTTCATCGAGGGTCATGGTGGATTTAGGATATAAGGCCAACATCGATCCTTGTCAGCAACTGCTCATATTCACGGCGAAAAACCATGCGCCCGGAAATACTGAATCCTCTGTTCGCCGCCGCGACCACCCTTTCGGGCGTCGGGCCCCGTCTTGCCCAGGCGATCGCCAAGCTGGCCGGCGAAAAGGTGGTCGATCTGTGCTGGCACCTGCCGTCAGGGCTGATTGATCGCAGTTTCGCGCCAAAGGTCGCCGACGCGCCGCCCGGTGTTATCGCCACCCTGACCGTGCAGGTTCTGGAACATTCGCCGCCGCGTATCCCACGCTTGCCCTATCGGGTGCTGTGCGCCGACGATACGGCGGAGATCGAGTTGGTCTTCTTCCACGCCAAGGGAGATTACCTGCAAAAAACCCTGCCGCAGGGCAAGGAACGGGTGATCAGCGGCAAGGTCGAGCATTATCAGGGCAAGATCCAGATGACCCATCCCGATCTGATTGCCGCGCCGGAGAATGCCGATGACGTCACCGGTGTCGAACCGATCTATCCGCTGACCGCGGGATTGACGTCGAGGCCCTTGCGCAAAGCCATACAGGGAGCGCTTGATCGGGCGCCTGCCCTTCCTGAGTGGCAGGATGCTGCCTGGCTCAAACAACAGGGCTGGGAGGGGTGGCAAGCATCGCTGCTCGCGGCCCATAAGCCCGAAGCGGAGTTCGATCTATTGCCGTCAACGCCGGTGCGATCGCGACTCGCCTATGACGAACTGCTCGCCGATCAGCTGGCGCTGGCTATGGTGAGGGCATCGCAACGCACCCGAAACGGGCGCGCGATCACCGGCGACGGCAGCCTGACCCAACGGGCGATTGCCGCCCTGCCCTTTACACTGACCGCGTCACAGCAAACCGCGCTGGCCGAAATTACCGAGGATATGGCGGAACCGTTTCGGATGCTGCGTATGCTGCAGGGCGATGTCGGCAGCGGTAAAACAGTGGTCGCCTTCCTGGCAATGATCCGCGCGATTGAGGCCGGCGCCCAGGGCGCCATCATGGCGCCGACTGAAGTGCTTGCAAGGCAGCATTTCGCGACCATTCAGCCGCTGGCCGAGGCAATCGGGCTGCGCGCGGCCCTGCTGACCGGGCGGGACAAGGGCAAATCCCGCGCTGCCATTGTCGAGGGCCTCAAATCTGGCGACATTCACATTGCCATCGGCACCCACGCCCTGTTTCAGGACGATGTGGGGTTTCACGATCTGGCACTCGCCGTCATCGACGAGCAGCACCGGTTTGGCGTTCATCAGCGGTTACTGCTGACATCCAAGGGCCGGGCGGCCGACATGCTGGTGATGACTGCGACGCCGATCCCGCGCACGCTGATGCTGTGCGCCTATAGCGATCTCGATTCCTCGCGGCTGACAGACAAACCGGCCGGTCGCAAACCAATCGACACCCGCGTTCTGCCGCTATCGCGGATTGAGGATGTGGTGACGCGCCTCGGCAACGCCATGGCGGGCGGCGCGCGGATATTCTGGGTCTGTCCGCTGGTCGATGAATCCGACCTCGTCGACCTTGCGGCCGCCACCGACCGCCATTCGGCGCTGGACCGGCGTTTTCCGGGTCGCGTCGGGCTGGTTCATGGACAGATGAAGGGACCGGCGAAAGACAAGGCCATGGCGGCCTTCGCTGCCGGTGAGACGGATATTCTGGTCGCCACAACGGTGATTGAGGTCGGGGTGGACGTGCCGGAAGCCACCGTGATGGTGGTGGAGCATGCCGAGCGGTTCGGCCTTGCCCAGCTGCACCAGCTGCGCGGACGGGTCGGTCGCAGCGACAAGCCGTCATCCTGCCTGCTGCTCTACGCCGCCCCATTGACGGAGACAGCCAAGGCACGGCTCGAAATCCTGCGCGAAACCGAGGACGGCTTTCGCATTGCCGAGGAGGATCTCAGGCTGCGCGGCGCCGGCGAGTTGCTGGGAACACGCCAAAGCGGCCTGCCCGCCTACCGTCTTGCCGACATTGCCGCCCATCAGGACCTCATGATGGCGGCGCGCGACGATGTGCGGCTGATCCTTGAGCGCGACCCGACATTGGAAAGCGAGCGTGGCAAGGCTCTGCGGGTGCTGCTTTATCTGTTTGAAAAGGATACGCTGGTGCCGACCCTGAGGTCTGGCTGAGGTCTATAATCGAAGGATTGCAATGAATCCATTATCCGAAGAAATTCTGACCTTCTGGTTTGGCGCGATCGATCTCACGCTCGATATCGAGAAACGGCAGGTCTGGTTCAAATCCACTGCCGAGTTCGACCGGCACCTGATCGATCATTACAGCGATATCTGCAGCCAGGCACATACTGGCGCGCTCGATCATCTGCGGGGGACGCCGGCGGATTGCCTGACCTTGATCCTCGCGCTCGATCAGTTCCCCCGGAATATTTATCGTGGATCGCCTCAGGCCTTCGACTGCGATCCCAAGGCGCGGGAAATCGCTCGCTATGCGATGACGCAAGGTTTTGATCAGGAGATGGCCCGTTGGCAACGCACCTTCCTGTATCTACCGTTCGAACATAGCGAAAACATGGAGGATCAGGAAAAAGCGCTCGAACTTTATTCCAAGCTGGTCGATGCGGAATCATTGCAATCGGCCATCGGACACCACGATGCCATCAAGCGATTTGGCCGGTTTCCGCACAGAAACGCGGTTTTAGGCCGCATCAACACGCCTGAGGAAGAAGAATACCTCAAGGACCCGCCGATGTGGGGCAAGACGGCGCTCGAAGCCGCAGAGCTGAAAAATGGCAAGAACGGGTGAACGAGCGGCTAGGCCGCTTCGTAATCAGTCCCGGAACGCCAGGTATTGGAAGATTTGCAGCGTTTGCAAACCCGCTCACCTGGCCAAGTGCTTTC
>JBLHKG010000207.1:0-5105 GCA_047619835.1 Alphaproteobacteria bacterium | reverse complement strand
GAGCCCCACAGCCGGACCCGACCGTAATCAAGTCCGCTGTCGCGCACCTTGAGCATGGTGACGGCATCGCCGAGCGGCATCAGCGCGGTAAAGCTCATGGTCGACAGGACCGAGACGGCGAGCAGCGCCCAGAAATCATGGGCAAAGAAGAACAGGCAGTTCACCACCAGGGCGCTCCAGCCCAGAAAAAGAGCCAACCGGTCAGGCCGGCCTTTTCGGTCGGCATATTGCGCCAGAAGCGGGCTGGTAAAGGCGCGCAACCACATGGCAATCGCCAGGATCAAGCCAATTTCACCCGCGTCGAGCCCGCGCGATTTCAGCCAGACCGGCCAGAACGGCATCATGATGCCGATGGTGAGAAACACCGCGGCGTAGAAAAAGGATAGTCGGAAAGCCATCAGGGGAACGCAAGCCAGTGACAGGTGTTCAAAAAGCGGGGTGCATGGTATCGAGCGAACAGGATTATATCAGGGAGCGCCGAAAATGAGCCAACAAACCATCACTGCGGATACCGCCGCGGAGGCCTATCTAACCATACTTGCCGACCGGGGCGTCGATTATCTGTTCGGCAATGCGGGAACGGATTTCGCGTCGATCATCGAGGCCCTCTCGAAGGCACAGCTCGGCGAGGCCAGGGCGCCGACGCCGGTCACCGTGCCGCATGAGAATGTCGCGGTCGCCATGGCGCATGGCTATTATTTGATGACCGACCGGCCTCAGGCGGTGATGCTGCATGTCAGCGTCGGCACCGCCAACGGTATCTGCGGCGTGCTCAACGCCTCGCGCGACCGCGTGCCGCTGCTGTTTTCCGCCGGCCGCACGCCGATCAACGAGGATGGGCCACTCGGTTCCCGCAGCATCTATATCCACTGGGCGCAGGAAATGTTCGACCAGGCCGGCATGGTGCGGGAAGCGGTCAAATGGGATTACGAGCTGCGCAATACCCAGCAGATCGAGACCATCGTCGACCGCGCCCTGACGCTGGCGATGACCGAGCCGCGCGGCCCGGTCTATCTGACCCTGCCGCGCGAAGTGCTGGCCGAAAACCCCGGTGAATTTTCCTATCAATCGCCGTCCCGCATGACCACCGCCACTAGCCCGGCACCCGATCTCGCGGCGATCGATCAGGCCGCGAGCTGGCTCGCCGCCGCCAAAAACCCGATGATCATCACCGCTTCCTGGGGCCGCAATGTCGATGACGTGGCGCTGCTCGGCGCGTTCGCCGACAAATATGCCCTGCCGGTGATCTGCTACCGACCGCGCTATAACTGCCTGCCGACCGACCATCCGATGCATATGGGGTTTGAGCCCGGCGGGCTGATCGGCAATGCCGACGTCATTCTGGTGCTGGAGGCCGATGTGCCGTGGATCCCGGCGCTGCACAAACTCAACCCAGACGCAAAAGTCATTCAGATCGGCGTCGACCCGCTCTATGCCAACTATCCGGTGCGGGGCTTCCAGTGCGACCTTGCCATCACCTCCGACGGCGCGGCAGCGATCCGCGCGCTGTCCACCGCAATGGAGGGCAGCGAGTCCAAAAATACAGCTTCCAAAGACGCACGGCGCAAGCGCGCCGCCGACCAGCAGCAGGCGGCGGCGGAAGGGCGCCAAACAGCTATTGCCCAGAGTTCAACCGGTGGACCGATGCAGCTTCACTGGGTCTCGCACTGCCTCGGCCAAGTGATGGGCGAGGACGACATTCTGGTCAATGAAAGCCAGATCCCGACGCCGTTCCTCGGCCACCGCAAGGCCGGCACTTATTTCGGCAACAGCCCCGCAGCCGGGCTCGGCTGGGGCACCGGCGCTTCGCTCGGCGTGAAGCTCGCGGCGCGCGACCGGCGCGTGTTCGCCGCCATCGGCGACGGTGCCTATATGTTCGGCAACCCGACCCCCGCCCATTTCGTCAGCGCCAATATGGAGCTGCCGGTCTGTACACTGGTGATCAACAACCGCATGTGGGGCGCGGTGCGCAAGGCAACGCTCGGGCTGCATCCTGACGGGGCGGCCAGCCGCCTCAACCGCTCGCCGCTGACAGCCGTCGAGCCGTCGCCCGAATATCACAAGATCGTCGAGGCGTCGGGCGGCTATGGCGAACGGGTCGATAATGCCGAGGATCTGCCGGCCGCGCTGGAGCGCGCAATTCATGCGGTCGATGTCGAGAAACGCCAGGCCGTGCTGAACATCCAGACCGCCTATGACGATGCCCAGGCGCTGGCGGACGCGCGGCGGTGACGGGGCGTAATTAGAGGAGGAACGATCCAATGGAATATCTGCACACCATGGTCCGCGTGCGCGACCTCGATGCCGCGCTTAATTTCTACTGCAACCTGCTCGGCCTCGTCGAAGTCAGGCGGCGGGATCATGAGAAAGGCCGCTTTACGCTGGTGTTCCTCGCGGCCTCCGGCGATGTCCCGTCGCTCGGCGACAACAACTCCCCGACCGTCGAGCTGACCTATAACTGGGACACAGAAGCCTATGACGGCGGGCGCAATTTCGGCCATCTCGCCTACCGGGTCGACGATATCTATGAGGTTTGCCAGCGGATCATGGACGGCGGGGTGGTGATCAATCGTCCGCCGCGCGACGGCCATATGGCATTCGTCCGCTCGCCCGACGGGATTTCGATCGAATTGCTGCAGAGTGGCGATGCCCTGCCCCCGGCCGAGCCGTGGCAATCCATGCCGAACACCGGTGAATGGTGAGGGAAAAGCCGTGTGAAGACCGGCGAGGCCGCCAGCGGCAAAATCGTCAAACCGATCTTCGAGTTCCCCGGTGGGCGCCGAGCCGGCCCGACAGCATATTGGATGCCCGCGCAGCGCGAGCCACGGGCCGGCATCCTGCGTTCAGCAAGCGAGCCCATCTCATCGCAATAATGCGGTTTCCTTAGATCGCGATTGCTTCCGCCCGACGCAGATCTGCATCCAGCGTCAGAATATTTCTGCCGGTCAGAACGATATCCGCATCGCTATTGTCCGCTGTCGATGTCATAGCGAGGTCCCGCTAGGGCTTTTCGGAGAGCGCAGCATGGGCCGCGCTGATCGCATTGCGATCGATCTTGCCGCGATCATTGCGCGGCAGCTCTTTGACAATCTCGATCACGGTGGGCCGTTTGGCTTCGGGCAGACGCTCGGCGCAAAAATCGGCAAGCGCGCTGACCGTCAGGTTTGCACCCGCACGCTGTGTCACCCACCCGGCGACGCTTTCGCCATAGACCGGATCGGGAATGCCGAAACAGGCGGCCTCGACCACATCTTGATGGGCGCTGAGCACGGCATCGATCTCCAGCGGCGAGATATTGACACCCCCCCGGATGATCACATCCTTCGCCCGCCCGGTGACGTGGACGAACCCGTCCTCATCGATATAGCCGAGATCGCCGGTCGGCAGTGCGCCGCCTCTAATTGGCTCCAGCGTGCCGCCAGCATGCAGATAGGCATGGGCGTGCTGGGCGCTGATCGTCACAATTTCGCCGAGATCGCCGGCAGGTAATGGCTCGCCCTCAGGGTCAAGGATACGAAGATCCTGATAGAGACCCGGCGTACCGACGCTGCCGATACGGCGCGATCCCGGGCGGTTGGCCGCCACAACCCCGCCTTCGCTCATGCCATAAAGCTGCACCAGCTCAACGCCGTAAATTTCCTCAAACCGCTTATGCGCGTCCGGCATCAGCGGCGCCGTGCTGCAGGAAACGAACCGCACGCTGTCAAACGCAGACGATGCGTCCGACGGCGGGTCCTCCAGCAGCATGTTGATCACCGCCGGCACCGCAATGACGATGGTCGGTCGGTATTCCGTCAGCCACGCGACGAAGCGCGAGCGGGAAAAGTTTTTGGCGAAGATCAATGTCGCCCCGGCCAGCGCCACCGGATTCAACGATAACATATGCGCCGACGCCCAGCTAAACGAGCGGAACTCGAGCACGCGGTCGTCTGCCGTCATCTCCCAGCGGTCAAGCTGATGCTGGGCGATGGCCTGATAATTACAAAAGCTGTGCAGTACGCCCTTGGGCTGCGCCGACGTGCCCGAGGTAAAGCTGATCACACAGCGATCTTCCGGCTGATTGACGGGCACGATCTCGCCTGCCTCGACCGGCAGCAATGAGAAAAAACTGTCGGCAGCATCAAATTGCCCATAGGCGATCCAGTCGACAGTTGCATCGCCGGCCGCCTCAATCCCCGCCGCGCCAAGATCAAGATCGTCCTGCCACAGAACCAGCCTGGGCGCGATCCGTTCCACCATCTCGACCAGATGGTTGCTATTGACCTCGACATGAACAGTGCACCAGGTCGCGCCCCGCGCCTGAACGCCGTAATACAGAATCAGGGTCTCGATACTGTTCTCGCCGAGCACCGCCACTCGGTCATTGGCGCCGATACCGCGTTCTTCCAGAAACCGAGCGACGCGGGCGCAGAGATCGGCGAGCTGACGCCAGGTAAGGGTCCGGCCATCTTCGACGCAGACGAGGGCCGCCTTGTCGCCGGATCTGGCAACATTGGCACGAAGCTGATCAGCAAAGGAATCGACCCGGTCCGGGAGCAACCCGGTCGGCGCAAGGATACCGCTCTGATCAGACACAGCCACCAGCGTTCTACTAGCGGCCGATCAACGGCCCTTCATCAGATAGCCGAACTTGTCTTCCGCCTTGGCAAGAACCTCGGGACTGGCGGCATTCGACATCGGAAACTGATCGATCCAGTGGAATGGCCGGCAGGCATCGATGATCGCGACCGAATGGGTCATGTCGCCGACCGCGCGCTGATGCGGGGTCAGCATGGGATCGGCCGGACTGTCCCAGGCGCCGGTGATGAAATCGATCGACTGCTTGGGATCGGAGCGCACACACATCGCCCAGATCAGCTGATCAAGCCGGGTCACGTCAACATCGTCATCAACCACGATGACGTATTTCGACGCATAGGCTGCTGCCCGGCACTGGGCGGCAATCTGCCCTGCCTGACGCGAATGGCCGGGATAGCGCTGCTTGATCGACACACCATGCAGCATCCGCGAGCCGCCGGTTTCATGGCACCAGACCTGCTGAACGTCGGGAACGCCGGCGTCCATGATGTTCTGCTTGAGCATGGCGGAACGCATCACCGCGCGGT
>JBLHKG010000206.1:0-5109 GCA_047619835.1 Alphaproteobacteria bacterium | reverse complement strand
CCGCCGATGGCTGGCCGGGTCAAGGCAAAGGATGGAGTTCGGGGATCCAACCCGGCGCTCAGCGTCTGCGGGCCAGCAGATTTTTCAGATCCGACAGGCGGGTGGCGCCGAGCAGCGCCGCGAGCGCAAAATAAAGCGCCAGCCCGAAGGCGATCAACGCAGCCAACGCGGCTATCCGTAACTCCAGATCATTCGCGAATACATCTCCGATCAGCAATAGAGCGCCCCACAGCCCCGCCGCCATACCCGCCGCCGCCAGCACAATCCGGGGGATGCGCGCCCAAAGCCGCTGGTCCGCCGAGTGATGACCCCGGCGATGCAGCACCCAGGCAAGCAGTCCGGCATTGACCCAGGCGGAGATCCCGGTCGCCAGGGCGATTCCGGCATGGGCGAGGAACTGAATCAAGATCAGGCTGAGCGCGATGTTGAGAGCGACGCAGACGATGGCGATCCTGACGGGAGTCGTTGTGTCTTCACGCGCAAAGAACCCGGGCGCCAGAACCTTGATCAGAACATAGGCCGGCAGCCCGACCGCATATGCCATCAGGGCCCGGGCGGTCGCGGTGCTGATCGTGGGATCAAACGCGCCGCGCTCGAACAGCACGATCACGATCGGCTCGGCGATCACCAGCAGGGCGGCCGCCGCCGGAACGGTCAGCAGCAGGGCGATTTCCATCCCCCGATTCATGCTGTTTGCCGCCGCCGCGATCTCGCCGGTCCTGAGCTGACGCGACAGCAGCGGGAGCAGGGCGGTGCCGATGGCGATGCCGACCACACCAAGCGGCAACTGGTTTACCCGGTCGGCATAGTAAAGGAACGACACCGCGCCGGTTGGCAGGATCGAAGCGATCACAATGTCGATCAGCAAATTGATCTGGACCACCCCGGCCCCGACCGCGCCGGGGACCATCAGCCGTAACAGTTTTCGTACACGGGGCGTCAGGCGCGGACGCGGCAGGGTAAATCGCATGCCTTCGTGCCGGCAGGCAGCAATCAGCCACAGGAATTGCGCGATCCCGGCAATCGCGACCCCCCAGGCCAGTGCATGGCCGGGTGACGGCAGATAGGGCGTTGCCGTCAACAGTGCCGTGATCAGGACGATGTTGAGAATAATCGGCGTCGCCGCAGCGGCGGCAAATCGATCGAGCGCGTTAAGGACGCCACCCATCAGGGACACCAGCGAGATGAACAGCAGATAGGGAAATGTCGTCTGGGCCAGATCGACGGCGAGAGAATATTTTATTGGGTCGTCGATGAATCCCGGGGCAATGACTGCCATGAGCCACGGCATGCAGATTTGCAGCACAGTGATAAAGCAGAACAGAAAGACCACCATTACCGACATGACCTGTGTCGCAAAGCGCTCAGCGGCGACATGCCCTGCCTCGGCCAGCCGGGCGGCAAACAGCGGCACGAAGGCTGCGTTGAACGCGCCCTCGGCAAACAGACGGCGGAAAAAATTGGGCAGCTTGAAAGCAACAAAAAACGCGTCGGCGATGGGGCCAGCGCCAAGATAGGACGCGATCAGTATATCGCGCGCGAAGCCGAGAAGACGGCTCGCCATCGTATAAAAGCCGACGGTTGCGATCGATTTCAGTAGCGCCATAGCGCGAGAGTTATACGCCGAATCGTCCCGCCCGCAGCAGGCTAATCGGTCTTACCTCAGCGTTCGACCAACAAAAACCCAGGAAAGCGGAACCTAACGAAACGGAACGGAACCTAACGGGCAGGGGCCGGGGCCGGCGCAACAGTCGGGGCCGGGGCGTTCTGGCGCTGGAGCCCCTGATGATAGCGTTGCAGGGCGCGTTCCATGGTGCTGGCAACCAGACTCGACGGTGCGCCCCGCGGCAGCATATAGGGGTGGCTACGGAAAGGCAGCGACGCTGACCGGTTGCGATTTGCCTTGCCTTCCTCACTCGCGGCTTTGGCATTCTCGTCAGAAGATGTCAGCGGAGGCACGGCGCCAGAGGCCTGCAGATTGGCAATCAGCAGCCCGGCCTGGGCACGCTGTGCCTCAGCGATCTGCCGGGTGAGACGGGCGCTCGCGGGTTCCGCGGGTTGCTGCGCAGACGCGGCTTTGTCCGGCACTTCCCCGGATTGCGGGACCGGTTGCAGGAAGGTCTCTGATGGCCGTGCCGGGAAAGACCTTTGGCTGACGGGAACCGTGTCGACCGGGCGGGCGAGCGCCGGCAGAATCGGGTTGCCGGCAGCGGGAGTGACGCGCGCACCGACCAGCGCGGCGGCCTGGTCGGTCGTCAGAGTCGGGATTGAAGTTGGCACGGAAGTTGTTACCGGCTCCGGTCGCTGTGTCACGACGGCGAGCTGTGGCTGTGTCGCGGCAGCGGACCCGGCGTCAGATCCGGCCTCGTCCAGTCCAAACAGCGAGGCGACATGCTGCTCGATGGTGCCCTCCGAGGCTTCCTCGAACCCGGCGACAATCCCGGCGACCGCAAAGCCGACCGCACCGCCAAACAGCGCGCCGCCCGCGAGCCGGGCGCCGATGCCGATTTCGTCCCCCGTGATCAGACGGTAAATGGTGGAGACCACCGGAATGTGCTGAAGCGGATTTATGATATCGATAAAATCTTCGAAAGTGAGGCCCTTCTCCTTGTCCTGCCAGAGTTCGTCAAACGCCAGCGATCCCGTGTCCGGTACGCCGTCATGATCGGATTCGTTCCAGATTGGCAGGGTGGGGCTGGGCAGGGCGGAGATTGAGTCGGACATGGTTCTCCTGCATCTTGCAAAAGCCATGCCAAGAAGGCTAAATCTTAACCCATTGATTTATATATATAAATTTTACCGCACTCATGGCCAGAGCGGAAAATTCCGGATTTTCCCGGCAAATTCTGCCCGATCGCCGCCGGGCCCGGCAAATCCGCCATTCACGGAATGCAGGATGACGAGGGTCGTGCAAGGCTTGTGAATTACCGCGAAATACCCCATCTAATATCGAACGAGAAGACCGGTACACAGGACAAGGCACTGGAAATGGCCGCTGACAGGACGATTTTGCTGGTTGAGGATGACGATGCGCTCCGCGAATCGCTGGTCGATCAGCTTAAGCTGCACGAAGATTTTGAAACCGTCGCGGTGGAAACCGGCAATGCGGCGATGGAGGCTGTCAGGGAGCGTCGTTTCGACCTGCTGATCCTCGATGTCGGACTGCCCGACATGGACGGGCGCGAGCTTTGCCGGCTGTTGCGGCGCAACGACGTCAAGGCGCCTATCCTGATGCTGACCGGCGCCGACAGCGAGGCCGATACCATTCTGGGCCTTGAGTCTGGCGCCAACGATTATATTACCAAGCCGTTCAAGCTCGGTGTCCTGCTCGCCCGCATCCGCGCCCAGCTTCGCCAGCACGAGCGCAGCGAAGATGCGGTCTTTGCCCTCGGCCCCTACAGTTTCCGCCCGTCCGCCAAAATGTTGCTGGATGCCGACGGCATCAAAAAAATACGCCTGACCGAAAAAGAATCGGCGATCCTGAAATACCTGTTCCGCGCCGGTGACGCCGTCATCGGCCGCGACGAGCTGCTTAACGAGGTCTGGGGATATAATTCCGGCATCACCACCCACACGCTGGAAACCCATGTCTACCGGCTGCGTCAGAAACTCGAAGCCGATCCATCGAACGCGCAGATCCTGGTGACCGAACCCGGCGGGTACCGGCTGGTTCCTTGAAAAAACGCGTTGGCGCGCTCTCGCACCGGCCCACTCCCCCACCCGGCCACCCACGAGAGTATCCTGATGGGTGGCCGGGTGGGGGAGTGGGCCGGTACAGGCTTAATTCATGAAAGAGTCCGCATGGTGTTGCGGATCGAACCTATTTTCTCGATGGTCGTCTCAACGACATCACCGTCCTTGAGCCAGATCGGCGGCTTCATGCCGAGCGCGACGCCGGGCGGTGTCCCCGTGGCGATCAGATCGCCGGGCATCAGAGTGATGGTCCGCGACACAAACGCGATCAGTTCGGCGATGCCAAACACCATATTTGACGTGTTGGACTTCTGGCGCTGCTCGCCGTTGACGGTAAGCCCGATGGCCAGATTCTGGGGATCGGGGATCTCGTCGACCGTCACGATTCCGGGACCGTAAGGGCAGAATTTGTCGATTGCCTTGCCGGCATCCCACTGACCCGGAGGCTTGAGCTGCAGGTCGCGGGCGGAAACGTCATTGACCACGGCATATCCGAAAACGTGATCGAGCGCGGCCGCCTTTGATACCCGGCTCGCCACCGTGCCGATGACGACGCCGAGCTCCGCCTCATAATCGATGTCGTTGCAGGTGTCGCTGTACCACGGAATGTCTTCGAACGGCCCGGCGACCGAGGTCGAATATTTGCTGAACAGCACCGGCTCGGTCGGCACCGGCATCCCCGATTCATGGCAATGATCGATATAGTTGAGGCCGATGCAGATGATCTTCGACGGCCACTGGATCGGCGCGCAGAGCGTAACATCGGACAGCGCATGATCCGGTCCGTTCCATCTTTCGATCGCCGCCGCGATGACCGCCAGCCTGTCCGCCCCGCCCCGGACGATGTCCAGAAGGTCGCCGTCGGGGCCAGCCGGCAATCCGGCGGCACATAGATCAAGGACACGCCCGTCTTTGACCGCGCCAGGACGACGTTCGCCGTTTACCAGAAAACTGACCAGATGAGCCATTGCTGCGCCTCTTTATCTATGGGTTGATGATGGTGGGTTGATGATGCGGGCACAGTTACATTGTCGCGCCGTATTCGTCCACCGCGCGGCGGTTTACAAAATAACTTATTAAATTGTGACGCGAGTCACAGCCGGGGAGCCAATTTCACTCTATATATATGCCGACCGGCCCTTTGGGGGGATGGCTTTATAGACAATTGCCTTTAACCTTCCGCCCACCGAGACCAGATAATATGGTGTCGCTACCAACGGAAAGAACGTAGCAGGAAGCGAGAGATAGTGAGCGAAGACGTAGATTTTTTTGTGCGGTTCTGGGGCGTGCGCGGATCGATCGCGTGCTCGGGGCATGACACCCTCCGTTATGGCGGCAATACCTCCTGTCTGGAGGTTCGTTGTGGAAAGCGCCTGCTGGTGTTCGATGCAGGAACCGGCGCCCGCCTGCTGGGCC
>JBLHKG010000205.1:0-5109 GCA_047619835.1 Alphaproteobacteria bacterium | reverse complement strand
CCGCTGTTAAACGGGGAAGGGGAAGATCGTTATGCGTGTGGCTGAGTTAGTCATGGCCATAGTGCTGGCGGTCTTCTCCCTTGCCATTATGTACAAGGCAACAGAATTGCCGATCGGCTGGATCGTTGGATCCGGTCCCGGCCCCGGCGCCTTTCCTTTCTGGCTCAGCGCGGGGATGTTGGTGTGCTGTGCGGCGATTGTTATTCGCTGGTGGCGTCGAACGAGCCCGCCTTCACGATCCGAAGAGCCCTATTTCGACCAGCGCTCCTTGCAGCTTTTCCTGGTCGGCGCCGTGCCGCTCGCCATCATGATTGGTCTGTTCCACGTGATTGGCGTCTATTTCGCCTTGCCGCTCTATCTGGCTTATTATGTGCGTTTCGTGGGTAATCACAAATGGTGGTTGACCCTCACCATCGCACTGACGACGCCCGTGGTGACTTTCCTGTTTTTTGAAATTGCGCTGAAGATCGAATTGCCGAAGGGCTTCACGGAAGAGCTCTTCTATCCGATCTACGATCTGTTCTACTGACCCGGTACTGACGATTTCCATGGCCGAAATTTTCCAGCATTTATCCGACGGTTTTCTGATTGCATTCGAGCCCCTCAATCTGGCGCTGATTGTGTTTGGTTGCCTGGTTGGTCTGTTTATTGGCGCGATGCCGGGCCTGGGGTCGGTCAATGGGGTTGCTATCCTGCTGCCGATGACCTTCCTCGTGCCGCCGACCGGGGCGATCATCTTTCTCGGCGCTATTTATTACGGCGCGATGTATGGCGGCGCGATTTCATCGATCATGCTGGGTATACCGGGGGCCTCTACAGCGGTTGCAACAACCTTTGACGGCCGGCCGATGGCGCTGCAGGGGCATGCCGACAAGGCGCTGATCGCTGCCGCTGTGGCGAGTTTTGTCGGCGGAACCGTTTCGGTGGTGTTGTTCACGCTGTTCGCCCCTCCGTTGGCCGATGTCGCGCTGGCGTTTGGCCCGCCGGAAGAGTTCGCCCTGATGATCCTCGCCTTTGCGACCTTTATCGGGCTTGGCAGCGACGATATACCTAAAACCCTTCTGTCCATTCTGCTCGGTCTCGTACTGGCAACTGTCGGGCTGGATATTATCAGCGGCAAGCCGCGGCTGATCTTCTTCGATATCACCGGCTTCTATCACGGCATCAATTTTCTGGTTCTGGCGATAGGCATCTATGGCATTGGCGAGATGCTGTGGACCATCGAGCAGAGCAAGGGCGATATGGTCGTTAGTAAGGCGCATGTCTCGGTAGCCCGCACTATTGCGGCGCTACGTGAGATCCTGGGCTCGATGAAAACCATGCTGATGGGCTCGTTTCTCGGATTTTTTGTCGGCATTCTGCCGGCGGCCGGGGCGACCCCCGGCTCGTTGATGGCCTACGGCATTGGCAAGACCATGTCGAAAGATCCGAGCAGTTTCGGCAAGGGCAATATCGATGGAATCGTCGCTCCCGAATCCGCTAATAACGCGGCCAGCACCGGCTCGATGCTGCCGATGCTGACGCTCGGCATTCCCGGCTCGCCGACTACCGCGATCCTGCTGGGCGGGATGGTAATCTGGGGGCTTGAGCCCGGTCCCCGGCTGTTTATCGACCATACCGATTTTGTGTGGGGGCTGATTGCCAGCCTCTATGCAGCCAATCTGTTTGCCCTGGTGATCAACATTGCCTTCATACCGGCCTTTATTGCCGTGCTGAGGATGCCGTTCACCATTCTGGCGCCGATCATCTATGTCTTGTGCATGGTCGGCGGTTATGCCCCGACCAAGGATCTGCACGATGTCTGGCTGATGTTGATCTTCGGCGTGTGTGGTTATCTGATGCGGAAGCTAGA
The DNA here is from genome assembly GCA_047619835.1 of Alphaproteobacteria bacterium. GTDB lineage: Bacteria > Pseudomonadota > Alphaproteobacteria > MPNO01 > UBA2964 > JAYOEY01. Next base: position 3,257 of record JBLHKG010000205.1, on the reverse strand, counting down.
TTATCCGTTGGCGCCGGCGGTACTCGCTATCGTTCTCGGCCCGCTGGCCGAGGCATCAATGCGCCAGTCGCTGATCATGGAACAGGGCTCTTTCGCCATCTTCTTCAATCGCCCGATTTCCGGGACAATCATGATTGCGGCGATCGCGTTGCTGTTCTGGCCGCTGGTGACATTAATTCGAAAGCGGATGACGGGTATGGCTGCGTGAGCGCTACGTGCGCGAGGCTGCCGCCCATTGCTAAAATGGGGTGTGACAGATGTTCAGATATGCTGGTATACAATATACCACGACGGTATATTCGTAGAATGCGGAGGGGATGATCGTGGCGACGGTAAGGCTCGACGTTCAACCGATTGACGTCAACTTCAGCCTGAAGGACAGGATTTACGATGCGCTGAAGGAAACCATCGCTAACATTAACATATATGAAGGCGAGGGAGAACCCCGACTCGACGAGCGGCAGCTTTCCGAAGATCTCGGGGTCAGCCGCACGCCAGTGCGGGAAGCGTTGGCGCGGCTCGAACAGGAAGGGTTGGTGCGGATTGCACCCCGCCGCGGCGTCTTCGTCGCGCGGAAGACCAAGCTGGAGATCCTTGAGATGATCACAGTCTGGGCGGCGCTTGAGAGCATGGCCGCCAGGCTTGTCACACAGAATGCGACCGATGACGAGATCGCGTCGCTGCGTGAGCTGTTCGCAACTGTTGAGGGCGACAAGCTACAGGCTAATATCGACGAGTATTCCGGCCTGAATATCCGGTTTCATCAGGCGATTCTGCGGCTCAGTAAATCCGGCCTTCTGGTGGTGATGACGGAGACCCTGTTCATTCACATGCGGTCGATTCGGGCGCGCACCATTGGCGAAAAGGATCGCGTTCAGCGATCTATTATCGATCATATGAATATCATTGAGGCGCTTGAGGCCCGCGATGCGGATCTCGCCGAGCGCCTGTCGCGTGAGCATACGCTTGGGCTCGCCGCGCATGTCGAACAGAACGTAAATTATCTGGACTAGGGACCGCTCGACGCCGTTCTGATTTGCCGAAAATCGGAGAAGGCAGGGGGCGGGTCCGGCCGGGATCGCAGGGGAGAAGATATGGCTGAAGAGATACAGGAGGCTGCGGCACTGACAGATGGCTTTCATCTGGTCATCGACGCGCTCAAGCTCAACGACATCAACACGATTTATAATGTACCGGGTATCCCGATCACGGATCTGGGCCGGTATATGCAGGCGGCGGGTATGCGGGTTCTCTCGTTCCGCCACGAACAAAATGCAGGCTATGCGGCGGCAATCGCCGGTTACTTGACCAAAAAACCGGGCGTCTGCCTGACCGTGTCGGCGCCGGGCTTTCTCAACGGCCTGACGGCGCTTGCGCATGCGACGACCAACTGCTTTCCGATGATCCTGATCAGCGGCTCCTCCGAGCGTGAAGTCGTCGATCTGCAGCAGGGCGACTATGAAGAGATGGACCAGCTGGCCATTGCCAAACCGCTTTGCAAGGCTGCCTACCGAATTCTGCATGCCGAGGATATCGGCATAGGCATTGCCCGCGCCATCCGCGCAGCCGTATCCGGGCGTCCGGGCGGCGTCTATCTTGACCTGCCGGCAAAGCTTATTGGTCAGACAATGGACGCCGAGGCGGGCGCAAAGTCGCTCGTCAAAGTAATCGATCCTGCGCCACGCCAGCTGCCCGCCCCGGAATCGATTGCCCGCGCCCTCGACGTGCTGAAGGGCGCTAAACGCCCGCTGATCATTTTGGGCAAGGGCGCCGCATACGCTCAGGCCGATGACGCAATCCGCGCGCTGGTCGAGAAGAGCGGCATTCCCTATTTGCCCATGAGCATGGCCAAGGGGCTGTTGCCGGACACGCACCCGCAATCCGCGGGGGCGGCGCGGTCGCTGGCGCTGCAGGAATCCGATGTTGTGATGCTGATCGGCGCCCGCCTCAACTGGCTATTGTCGCATGGTAAGGGAAAGACCTGGGGCGCTTCGCCCAAGAAGTTTATTCATATTGATATCGAACCGAAAGAAATGGACAGCAATGTCGAGATCGCCGCCCCTGTGGTTGGCGATATTGGCTCCTGCGTTGAGGCGCTGCTGGACGGTATGGGTAAAGACTGGGCCGCGCCGCCTGCTGACTGGACTGGTTCCGTCAGGGACAAGGTCGAAAGCAATGTCGCCCGTATGGCGCCCAGGCTGCAGAACAACAATGTCCCGATGGACTACCAGGGCGCTCTCGGCGCCTTGCGTACGATTATCGCAGAGCGGCCGGATGCGATCCTCGTCAATGAGGGCGCCAACACGCTTGATTTTGCGCGTAGCATTATTGATATGTACCAGCCCCGCAAACGGCTGGATGTTGGGACCTGGGGCGTTATGGGTGTCGGCATGGGGACCGCCATCGCGGCAGCGGTAGAGACCGGCAAGCCGGTGCTGGCGGTTGAAGGCGACAGCGCCTTTGGGTTTTCCGGCATGGAGGTCGAAACAATCTGCCGATACAACCTGCCGATTTGCGTGGTTGTGTTCAATAACGGCGGTATCTATCGGGGAACCGACGTAAATCCCACCGGCGGTCCCGACGTCGCGACGACCGTCTTCGTCAAAAATGCCCGCTACGACAAGATGATGGAGGCGTTTGGCGGCGTCGGCGTCCATGCGACATCGCCGGATGAATTGAGCCGTGCGGTAAATACGGCCATGGATTCCGGCAGGCCGACCCTGATAAACGCGGTGATAGACGAGAACGCCGGCACCGAAAGCGGCCGTATCGGCAATCTCAATCCGCAAAGCGTTGTGTCCAGGAAATAACCAGGCTGCAAGAAATCAACTCTTACCCACAGGAGTGAGCCATGAAAGCTCTCGAAGGCGTCCGTATTCTGGACATGACCCATGTTCAATCAGGCCCAACCTGCACGCAATTGCTGGCATGGTTCGGTGCTGATGTGATCAAGGTGGAACGGCCCGGTGTGGGCGACGCGACACGCGGTCAACTTCGGGACATTCCCGACGTGGACAGCCTGTATTTCACCATGTTGAACCACAACAAGCGCAGTGTGACGCTCAATCCCAAGACCGAGCAGGGCGCTAAAATCTTCACCAAGCTGATCGAAGAATGCGATGTGATGGTGGAGAACTTCGCACCCGGCGCGATTGATCGTATGGGCTTCCCCTGGGAGAAGATCCAGGAGATCAACCCGCGCATGATCTATGCCTCGATCAATGGTTTCGGTCCTGGTCCCTATGAGGACTGCAAGG
>JBLHKG010000204.1:0-5114 GCA_047619835.1 Alphaproteobacteria bacterium | reverse complement strand
TTGATGGCATGCTGGACGCACTGCGCTTCAAGGCGAAAGAACGGCCAAAGCTGGTGCATCGTCTCGACAAGGACACCGGCGGGTTGTTGCTGCTGGCCCGTTCGTCGCTGGCGGCAGCGAAGCTGGCTGAGGCTTTCCGTGGGCGCGAGGTGGACAAGACCTACTGGGCACTGGTTTCCGGCTTGCCTAATCCGCCTGTGGGGCGGATCGATGCGGCTTTGATCAAAGCCGGCAGCCCAGGCAATGAGCGGATGCAGGTCAACGATGACGGAAAATGGTCGATTACCGATTATGCCGTGATCGAAAATGCAGGAAAACGGGTCTCATGGCTGGCGTTGAAGCCGGTGTCGGGGCGTACCCATCAACTGCGCGTCCATTGCGCGCAAATAGGAACGCCGATTCTCGGTGATGCAAAATACGGCGGCGAAGCGAGCGATCTCGAAGGACTGCCTGATGGAAGATGTTTGCATCTTCATGCGAGGGCGCTCAGCGTGCCGCACCCCGCCGGCGGCACATTACGCTTGATCGCGCCACTGCATGAATCGATGGAGCGAAGTTGGGGGTATTTTGCCTTCGATCCGACGAGGGCCCCTGATCCATTCGCGGTGCCAACGCGCAAGAGAAAAAGAAAGTGAGCGGTTCGGCTCCTCTCCGTCTCGCGGCGTTCGATCTTGACGGCACTCTTCTGGACAGCGCGTCCTCGATTGTTGCCGGGGTGTTGTCCTGCTGGACTGCATGTGGTTTTCCGTTGCCTGAGGCGGACACCGTTCGGCGCATCATTGGATTGCCGTGGGAGGAGTCGGTTGTTTTCCTCCTGCCGGATGCCGGCCCGCGTGAATTCGCGATGATCCGCAATTACCATGACGAGGTCGCGCGTGGCGATCGCCAGCGCCATGTTCCCGACCAGACATTGTTTGCCGGCGTGATCGACCTTCTGGATGAGCTGGATCGCGATGGTTATCTGCTGGCCATCATCACCAGCCGGTCATCGCATCGTCTTCACGAATTGCTGGCGAAAGAGAATATTGCTGACCGGTTTGTTTCTCTGAAGACCACCGACCATGGCCCCGGCAAGCCGAGCCCCGATCTGATGCTCCAAACGCTTGGCGAACTGGGTATAGAGGCCCGGGACGCGGTGATGGTTGGCGATACAACATTCGATGTCCTGATGGCGTGCAACGCCGGAACTTCGGCCATTGGGGTCTCCTGGGGCGTTCACGAGCCGCACGAACTCAGGGAAGCCGGTGCTCATCATGTTGCCGAGGCAATTCACGAGTTGCCGACGATGATCGGCCAGTTGACGGCGCGCTGATATACAAGGTCGATGGAACGGTTCTACGAAAAGGTGGCGGCGGTTAAAGGCGACAGCGGGTGGGGCGTCGCGCTGGACGGTCGTGCCGTGAAGACTCCCGCCAGAAAAGATCTAATCGTGCCTCATGAGATTTTCGCCGAAGCGATCGTCGCCGAATGGCAGGCGCAGGAGGACGAAATCGATCCGCTGGCGATGGGCCTCACAAGGCTGGCAAATACGGCGCTTGATCGAACCGCTGGGAATCGTCCCCAAGTGATTGACGAGGTGGCCGGTTACGGTAAAAGCGACCTGCTTTGTTACCACACCGCAGATCCCCTGGGGCTCGTGCAGCTGCAACTCAAACACTGGCAACCAATTCTGGACTGGCTGGCGGAAACCCATCAGGCAGCGCTAACCACGACCGCTGAAATAGCGCCCGTTGAGCAGGATATTGCTTCATTGCGTGCCATTTTCAGCGCGATCGCGCAGCATGACGATTTTGTGCTTACGGGCCTACACGCGGCTACCGCGGTCTGCGGCTCTGTTGCTCTGGGGCTGGCCCTTCTCGAGGGCCGGATCGATGTTGCCGAAACCTGGTCTTGTGCCCTGCTCGACGAGCGCTATCAAGCGGAGCGGTGGGGCGTCGAGGCCGATGTAGAAAGTGGCTGGGAGTCGGTTCGGCTGGAAATTTCGACTGCTGCGGAATTTATGTCGCTCGCCCAGAACCAGGCTGGATAAAGCCAGCACTATACTGCGTAGACCGCTTTGCGGCCAAAAACCGTCTCAAACGAGCGACCAAGAGCGCCGACAGCATCGTCCAGTGTGACCGGAAGCCCGAGATCGACCAGTGAAGTGACGCCGTGCTCGCTGATGCCGCAGGGGACGATACCCGCATAATGGTCCAGCCGGGGCTCCACATTCAGGGCGATACCGTGATAGCTCACCCATTTCCGTACCCGTACGCCGATCGCGGCTATTTTGTCTTCGCGTCCGCCGCCTCGGTTTACCCAGATGCCGACTCGCCCTTCGCGGCGCTCGCCCTGCACGCCGAATTCGCCGAGCGCCATGATTAGCCATTCTTCGAGATCACGGACGAATCGGCGAATATCGCTGCCACGCGCCGTCAAATCCATCATGACGTATCCGACAATCTGGCCCGGCCCATGGTAGGTGTATTGCCCGCCCCGTCCTGTCCGGTAGACCGGAAACCTGTCGGGCTCCAGCAGGTCCTCAGGGCGTGCACTGGTGCCGGCGGTATAGAGCGGTGGGTGTTCCAGCAGCCAGACGCATTCGGGCTCTGTGCGGTTCCGTATGGCGGCGACGCGGCGTTCCATCAACTCGATTGCCTCTGGATATGGCACGGGCTTCCGGAGAGATTCTCGCCATTCTACGGATTTTTTCGGCGTTAACTGCATTTGTGTGTCCAATGGCCTTGCGGTAAGCATAGCAATTTGCTATCTCCGCGACATTCGTTATGGGTTGGTATATAACAATTTTCCATTGAATAGGCGGTCGTGGCGGAACTGGTAGACGCGCAGCGTTGAGGTCGCTGTGGGAGAAATCCCGTGGAAGTTCGAGTCTTCTCGACCGCACCATTCATCGGGTCCGCTGCTTTGGCAAGCGGACCCGAATTATTTTCGGTTTGGGTTTAACCTGAGGGACCCCTGAGGCGGGGAACGAGGGACAGGATATGGCTGAACCGGTACTCGTCGATGAGACCGCGCCCATCCAGGCCGAGGAGTTGCTCGGGCTCAGCCCCGATCTTGTCAGCGCGGTTGCGGTCGCTCTGGAAGAGGAGCATCGCTTTGAGGCGCGCCTCCTGGTGGAATCGCTGCGCGCGCCAGAGCTCGCCGACGTTCTCCAGCTTCTCAGGCCTGAACTCCGCCATCGGCTGATAGAATATTTGCGACCGGATTTCGACCCGGAAATTCTTCCCGAGCTCGAAGAAGATATTCGGGACGCGGTTGCCGAACAGATGGGGACCCGCGCGCTGGCTCGCGCGATTGCCCGGCTTGATTCCGATGATGCGCTGTCGCTGATCCTGACCCTCGAAGAAAATGCACAGCGCCGGGTTCTTCATGCCATTCCCGAAGAGTTGCGCGGTATTATCGAGGAAGGGCTCGCCTTTCCTGAGGACAGCGCCGGTCGGCTCATGGATCGCGACTTTGTCGCTGTGCCCTCGTTCTGGTCGGTGGGTGAGACCATCGATTACATGCGCGAAGCCGACGATCTGCCGCAGGATTTCTACGATATCTTTGTTGTCGATCCACGCCATCGCGCCGTCGGCAGGGTGTCTCTCAGCCACGTCCTGCGTAACAAGCGACCGATCAAGATCAACGACATCATGGATTCTGAACTGATCAGCGTTCCGGCTGCGATGGATCAGGAGGAAGTGGCTTATTTGTTCGCGCAGCAGAATATCGTTTCCGCGCCGGTTGTTGATGATTTCGGCAGGTTGATCGGGGCGATTACCGTTGATGATGTCCTCGATGTGATCACCGAGGAGGCAGAAGAAGACATTATGCGCCTCGGCGGGGTTCAGAGCGATGATCTCTATTCCGCCGCGATCGCTACCGGTCGGTCGCGCTTTTCATGGCTGTTCGTAAATCTGGTCACAGCGATCATGGCGTCCATCGTCATCGGGCTGTTCGAGGCGACACTTGAACAGATTGTAATCCTGGCCGTTCTCATGCCGATTGTGGCTTCGATGGGCGGCAATGCCGGAACCCAGACCATGACAGTGGCCGTCCGGGCGCTCGCCACCAAGGAACTGACGGCCACCAATGCGATGCGGGTCATGGGTAAGGAAGTTCTGGTGGGACTTTATAACGGTGTGCTTTTTGCACTCCTGATTGGCGCTGTCGCCTGGTTCTGGACGGAGACCTGGACGATTGGCGCGATCATGGCTGCTTCAATGCTCATCACGCTGGTGATCGCGGCGCTGTCCGGGATGGCCATCCCCCTGTTGCTGGCGCGAACCGGCGTCGACCCGGCTGTTGCGTCGGGTGTCATTCTGACGACAGTAACCGATGTTGTCGCATTTGCGGTATTTCTAGGGCTGGCGGCCCTGCTCCTGCTGTGACCGTATCGCGTTCGATAGCAACCGTCGCGGTGATCGCGGCGGTAATTCTGGTGGTTATGCCGGCTCCCGAGGGCGTATCTCCGCTTCTTCTGAGAACAGCAGCTATCGTTACCCTGACCATTGGATTGCTGGCGACTGTTGTACTGCCGGAATTTCTGACGGCGCTGATATTTTTCTTCCTTTGCATTGTGCTGGCTGTGGCGCCGCCGGAGGTGGTCTTCTCCGGATTCTACTCCGGGGCTATATGGCTGGTCTTTGGCGGACTCATGATAGGGGTCGCCATCGAAACGACCGGACTTGGCGCGCGCGTTGCGTGGATCCTGGAGCGGCGCTTCGCCGGGAGCTATTTCCGTGCCGTCATGGGAACGGTTTTGCTGATGCTGATTCTGTCATTTTTGATGCCGTCATCGTTAGGACGCATCACGATTATGCTGCCAATTGTCATGGCGCTTGCGGACCGGCTTGGGTTTGTGCCCGGCACCAAGGGACGGATCGGCCTGGTCATGGCGGTTGCGATGGGGTCCTTGACCCCGACCTTTGCAATCCTGCCTGCTTCGGTGCCGAATGTTGTTCTGGCGGGGGCGGCAGAGGCGATCCATTCGATCCAATTTACCTATAGCGAGTATCTGATACTCCATTTCCCGGTTATCGGAATCGTCAGTACGCTGGCTCTGCCGGTATTTATCTGTCTGCTGTTTCGCGACCGAATTCGGCCGCAGAATGCGGAGAGCGAGCGCAAAC
>JBLHKG010000203.1:0-5116 GCA_047619835.1 Alphaproteobacteria bacterium | reverse complement strand
CCGGTGTAGTGCAGCTTTACAGTGTCGCCGGATTTCGCACCGGGTAGCTGCTCGCTATTGTCATCTGTCATCGAATCGTCCTTTCTTGTGGCGCTTGCGGTAAGCGTGACCTGAGGCCGAAGCTGCACAAGTGAGCCGACCCCAGGGGGATTGCAACGTTTTGGGTGAGATAAAGTCCTAACATGATATTTTGCGGTCTGTCATCGATTTTGACCTGTTTTATGAGGATTTAGGACTATGAACGACAAATTGACGCCGCCGGCCTTTGACCCCGCGGAAATTCCCGTACGCGTCGGGACCCAATATCCTGCGTCACTGGCGTCGCCCTGCGCCGAGCGGCGCAAGCGGGTGCTGGGCGATGGGGTGGGGCTGAGCCATTTTGGCGTCAATATGGTCGAGCTTCCGCCGGGAGCGCAATCGTCGCTGCGTCATTGGCATTCAGCTGAAGATGAGTTCGTCTTCATTCTGGACGGTGTGGCGACCCTGGTGACCGATGAAGGCGCGCAGGAGCTTGGCCCGGGGATGGCAGCGGGATTTCCGGCCGGCAGGGCCAACGGTCATCATCTGATCAATAACGGAGAACAGGTAGTTCGGTATATCGAGGTCGGCGACCGCGCTGCGGGGGAAGACCGCGTCGAATATTCGGATGTCGATCTCCGGATTGTGCGCGGACCGGGTGGACGTACGGTTACGCGGCGCGATGGATCACCGGTAGACTGACTGGAAAAAGAACCAACCTGTTGGCGTAGTTTTTCGGCGCGTGATAAGAGTTTCGTCAACGAGCGGCGCGAGGCGCATTACACAAGCGAGAGGAACAAGGCGATGGAATTTGGGATGCAGTTTTTCCCCTGCGTTGAGCCGGAAGAGAAACCCGGCGCGCAATATTTCAGCGAATGCCTTGAGATCACGGAACTGGCCGACGTCTATGGCTATACCCATATCCGCACCGTCGAGCATTATTTCCATCCCTATGGCGGCTACAGCCCCAACCCAATCGTGTTTTTGACGGCAGCGTCGCAGCGGACCAAAAAGGCCCGGCTGGTAACGGGCGCGGTATTGCCGATTTTTAATCACCCGCTCAAAGTCGCGGGCGAAATCGGTATGCTCGATGCGATTTCGGGCGGGCGGATGGAGGTTGGGATGGCGCGGGCCTTCCTGCCGCATGAGTTCCGCCGGTTCGGCATTAGCCTCGATGAATCGGTGGCGCGATTTGATGAGGGTTATGACCAGCTAAAACGCTTGCTGGAGGAAGAAAATGTTTCCAGTGACGGCCAGTTCCACAGTTTTGAAGATGTAACCTCGCTTCCCCGACCAACGCAGAAGCCGCGGCCGCCTTTCTGGACCGCAGCGCTCAACAATGCCGACTCGTTCGAGAAGGCCGGGCGTGTTGGCAACTGGATCATGGGCATCCCCATCGCCGGCAGCCGAATGCGTGAACTGCTCGGCATCTATCGTGAGGCATGGAATTCCGCGGGCCATCCTGGCAAGCCGCGTATTATGCTGGCTTTCCATCTGCTGTGCCATGAGGATCGCGACGAGGCCATGCGCATCGCGCGCGCGCCGGTCAAAAAATATTTCGATATGCTGGTGGACGCGGCGAGCGACTGGGGAAGCGGCGCCCTGTCCGACGATTACAAGGGTTACGACAAGATCGTTGAGCAGCTTAGCAAGGAAGATCTGGATAGCCAGATGGAAAAATCCTCCGCGTGGGTTGGAAGGCCCGAGGACATTATTGAAGTTGTGCACGAATACGACAGGCTGGTCGGTGGATTTGACGACGCGTCGATGCAGGTTAATTTCGCAACTTTGCCGCATGACGAGGCGCTACGCTCGGTCCGTCTGTTTGGCGAGAAAGTGATACCGCATTTTGCACGCGGCTGACCGGTCCTTGAGGTTCAACGATTTCCTGCCACCGTCGTAAGTACATCGTGAGTTTGGAACTATGACCACCCTTGTCACCGGTGCGGCCGGCTTTATCGGCTATCACGTCTGCGAACGCCTGCTTGAGCGCGGCGACACCGTCATCGGCGTCGATAATATTAATGATTATTATGACGTTCGGCTGAAGGAGGCGCGTCTGGCGCGGCTTCGGCGCCACAAAAATTTTACCTTTCACAGGGCCGATATCGCCGATTACGAAGATCTCAGGGAGATATTCACCCAGGCTGGCGGTGCGACCCGCATGGTGCATCTGGCCGCCCAGGCCGGGGTTCGCTTTTCAATAGAGAATCCATTTGCCTATGTACGGGCAAATCTTGTTGGCCATATGTCGATCCTCGAGCTTTGCCGCCACCAGGAAGGCTTTGAGAATCTGGTCTATGCGAGTTCAAGCTCGGTCTATGGCGGCAATACCAAGCTGCCGTTCTCGGTCGAAGACCGCACGGATACGCCCGTGTCGCTTTATGCAGCAACCAAGCGGGCCGACGAGCTGATGAGCCACAGCTACAGCCATCTCTATCGAATCCCTCAGACAGGGCTACGGTTTTTCACGGTCTATGGTCCGTGGGGACGCCCCGACATGGCGATGTATATTTTCTGCCGGGCGATTGCGGATGGAAAGCCGATCCCGGTGTTCAATAATGGCGACATGATGCGCGATTTTACCTTTATCGATGACATCGTGACCGGGGTGGTTGCTTCGCTCGACAATCCCGTCGCGGTCGAAGACGGAGCTGTGCCGCATCGGGTCTATAACATCGGCAACCATCGCAGTGAGCCGTTGATGCGAATGATCGGTTTGATCGAAGATGCCATGGGCAAGAAGGCTGAAATCGATTTCCAGCCGATGCAGCCGGGTGATGTAAAGGCATCTTTCGCCGATATCGACGCAATTCGCCGGGATCTTGGCTTTGAACCGACGACGCCGATTGATGTCGGAATTCCAAAATTTGTCGAGTGGTTCAAGGAATACGAAAAGATCTGAATGGCGTGGCGGGGGCCCCTCTCGCATATCCGTCAACTGGCGATGACTGTTGCGGTTCTGTCACCCCTGTTTCGGTTGTTTGCCGGCGCGTTTGCCTGCGCGTTTGCCTGTGCGTTTGAAAAGCCAGCAATTGCCGGTGTGCCGACGAGATAGCCCTATCGCAGAAAGGATCTTTTTTTGGGTTCCACAGGAATATCCGCCTGTGTCCTGACGAAGCTCTTCGCAGAGGCGGGCTCCGGGACCAGTACGGGTTGATCTTCGGTGACTGCTGTCTGACCACCTTCGGCGAGCGATGGCTGGAGCGCGCCTTCCGGTGTCAGCATCTTGAGTTTCTGCTCCAGCAACTGCCGCGCGATGATGATAATCGCCAGCAATCCATAATACAGATCGTAATGCGCAAGGTTCTGAAACGTGCCCGCTGAGGCATAGGAAATGAGACAGCATTGCAAAAACAGGGCGCGCTGATTTTCGTCGTAGAGGTCGGGTCTGTCCTCCGTTTGCTTCCTCATCCAGCCGCATGATCGGTAGGCGGCTATGCCGAGAGCAAGGAAAAGAAAGAGCCCGACGTAACCATGATAGGCAAGGACCTCAAAATAGATGCTGTGAAAACTCTTATGGAAGAAATCCGGCCGTTGGTTCACATAAGCCCAGTCCGTGGTGTAGACATAGAAACCGCCCCCCGTGATCGGACGCCTCGCCGCGATGTCGATCGCAACCGCCCAGATATCCAGTCGGCCGGTGGCGGAGCCGTCTTCTTCGTAGCTACCAAGTGTGTTGATCCGGTCATAATAGGTTTGCGGTATAAGGGTCATGCCCACGGCAATGACGAAAACGCCGGCGATCCCAATGGCAAATCGCTTTTTCGACCGCCACCACAGCATGACGCCAAGTACGACCATGGAGAGAAAGGCGCCGCGTGAATAGGAACCGATCACCGAAACGATCGACAGCCCGGCGCAGGCAAAAAGCACCTGACGAGCCCTTTTCTTTTCTACTGTTTTGGCGAGATAGATACATAGCGGTACGATCATGAGTGTCGCCATGGCGAGGGCGTTATTGTCCTCTACGAAGGTGTCGGGTGGGCCCCAGACCATGAACGAACCGCCGGTAAGGATCGTAAACACCCCGCCCTTGACCGAAAAATATCCCAATGAGACGAAGGTCACCCAGATCAGGATGCGCAGCCGTTTGGGGGTCTGCATCAAAGAAATGGTGACGTAGGTCATCAGGATAATTTTGAAAAATTGTTTTAATTGGCCGGGCGCTTGATCACCGATTGCAAAGCCGGTGGTGACGACGGTCCAGAGGAAAAAGACGCCCATCAAGATAGCGACGCTGTTCTTGGGAATTGGGTGTTTGTCTTTGGTCATCGCCCAGGCGCTTAGGGTCGCCAGCCCGACCATCATTGCGACCGGGAGAGTGTATGCGAACCCCCAGGACGAACGGTGAAAGTTCATATACGAAACCAGAAACCACATGACGACGCCGATATAGGGGCGCATCAGGGCCATCGGCAGGGAGCCGAGGATGAACATTGTGACGAGTATGTCGCGCATGGCCTGGTATGGTAGTCCGTACGGCTGTTCGTAAAATTTCAGTGCGGCTGACCCGGTGAGATATCATCGAGGCGGCCGCTGGGTTTCGATGGGTATTTTCCAGATTATGCTTATGCCGAGAAATATCCTCAAAAATGCCAATGGCTCGCCAGAGTGAGCCTTAATAATTTACGTGTTCATGTTAACATATTCCATGTCCGTGTTATCGCCGTTAATTTGGATCGTCAGAAATTGCGGAATCCGGGTGGATTATTGGAAATAATAACCGTACTGCGTGACGCGACGGCGGGTGTTTTGAGGGTGTAAAAATGATCAAGCGTATTGGCAGAAAGGCTCTTGAAAGACTTCTTGCGGTCTACGGTTATGAATTGAACCCGATGGGCAGTATTCCCAGAGGGTTCGAAGGTTTTGTCGGTTCCTTAAAAAGACTGGGGTTTGCACCCAGAACGGTCATCGATATTGGCGTGGCGGACGGTACCCCCTGGCTCTATGACGGTTATCCGGATGCCAAGCTGGTGTTGGTAGAGCCCAATGAACATTACGATGAAAAATTAAAAAAAATTCTCAGCAACAGGGATGTAGAGTTTCATTCTTTCGCCGCCGGTTCGGAGGAGGGCACCCTCCAGCTCAACATTTT
>JBLHKG010000202.1:0-5138 GCA_047619835.1 Alphaproteobacteria bacterium | reverse complement strand
AGAGGTCGTCCGTATGCATCGCGGCGCCAAGGTCTCGTCTGAACGCAAGTTCTTTCCCGGCTATGTTCTGGCCAAGATGGAGCTGACCGATGAGACATGGCATCTGGTAAAGAACACGCCGAAGGTCACGGATTTTCTGGGCGGACAAGGCAAGCCAAGTCCAATCAGTCAGGCCGAAGCGGATCGGATCATGCATCAGGTTGCGGAGGGCATCGAGCGTCCGAAGCCGATGATCACGTTCGATGTTGGCGAACAGGTGCGTGTGTCGGATGGTCCGTTCAGCTCGTTCAACGGTATCGTCGAAGATTTCGACGACGAAAAGGCGAGGCTCAAAGTCGCAGTGTCGATCTTCGGTCGTGCGACCCCGGTCGAACTGGAATATTCACAGGTCGAGAAGCTCTAGGTCTGTTTTACCCGTCGGGGTCACCCGGCTTTAACTCTGCGGGAGGTCGGCCATGACCGAACCGCAGCCTTGGACGAAGGACTAAGGAACCAATGGCAAAGAAAATACAAGGTTACATTAAGCTTCAGGTGCCCGCCGGGCAGGCAAATCCGTCGCCGCCTATCGGGCCAGCGCTGGGTCAGGCCGGCGTCAACATCATGGAATTCTGCAAATCGTTCAACGCGCAGACCCAGGATCAGGAGCAGGGCGTGCCGCTGCCGACGGTTATTACCGTTTTTGCCGACAAGTCATTCACGTTTATGACCAAGACGCCGCCTGCGTCCTATCTGATCAAAAAGGCAGCTCGTCTGCAGAAGGGGTCTACGACGCCCGGTCGTGAAATGGTTGGCGCCGTTACGATGGCGCAGCTACGCGAAATTGCTGAAATCAAGAAGGCGGATCTCAATTCCAACGACGTCGAAGCTGCCGCGAAGATGCTCGCAGGGTCGGCTCGTTCGATGGGCCTTCAGGTAACGGGACAGTAAACGATGGCTAAGGGAAAAAGAAGTCGCGCCGCCCACGAAGCCGTGGACGAGCTCAAGCATTATCCGCTGGACGAAGCCATCAGGCTGGTCAAGCAAAACGCCACGACGAAGTTTGATGAGACTGTTGAATTGTCGATGAATCTCGGCGTCGATCCGCGACACGCAGATCAGATGGTCCGGGGTGTTATTAATCTGCCGCACGGCACCGGAAAAACGGTACGTGTCGCGGTGTTTGCCAAGGGCGAAAAGGCTGCGGAAGCCGAGGCAGCGGGCGCTGACGTGGTTGGCGACGATGACCTCGCCCAAAAGGTGCAGAGCGGCCAGATCGATTTTGATCGGGTGATTGCGACACCGGATATGATGCCGCTGGTCGGCAGGCTCGGCAAAATCCTCGGCCCCCGCGGCATGATGCCAAACCCGAAACTCGGCAGCGTTACGCAGGATGTCGGTGAAGCGGTGAAAAACGCCAAGGGTGGTCAGGTTGAATATCGGGTCGAAAAGGCAGGAATTATTCATGCCGGCGTCGGTAAGGCCAGTTTCTCTGAGGATGCGTTGGTTGAGAACGTGCAAACCCTGATAACCGCTGTAAGCCGGGCCAAGCCAAGCGGCTCCAAGGGGACTTACGTCAAGCGGATCGCGCTAAGTTCGAGCATGGGACCCGGCATCCGGCTGGATGTTGCGGCTGTGCTGTCGCAGGGCGCGGCAGGCAAGTAGAAATTCCGTGGTCCGCCTTTTGGGGCGGACGGCGGTTGGTTAGGAACCGGGGTTTATTACCGGTTCCGACCTGTCCGAGACTACAGGCATCCAAACGCCCGGTGGGCCGGCGGAGTAAAGGGAGTTTCCCGCCTGTATAGACGGGGGTTGCAGTTGTCTCCGTGACGCAGTTTGTGTTTCGGATATGGCTTGGACTTCTGGGACAGGCGATCCGGACCCCTCCGGGTTCGTCGAAGGGGTCAAGTGTAACCGCCTCGCTGATGGCAGGGTTTTATTCTGCAGGAAGCGAGGCAAACGCAAGGAGACGTTGCGTGGACCGAGTACAGAAGGAAGAGCTCGTATCATCGCTGAACGGCGTCTTCGCATCGGCTAGTTTGGTTGTCGTCACACGTCCTTCTGGACTGACGGTCGCCGAATCCACCGATCTGAGACGTCAAATGATGGAGTCGGGTGCCAGTTTCAAGGTCACTAAAAATCGGCTGACGCGTCTCGCTCTAAAGGGGACAAAATTTGAGTCCCTGTCGGACCTGTTCGTAGGGCCGACGGCAATTGCCTTTTCTGATGATCCAATCGCGGCGGCAAAGGTCGCGGTCAAATACGCCGAAGGGAACGACAAGTTCGAGATCATCGGCGGTGGTCTTTATGAAGAGATGCTTGACGACGCGGGGGTGAAGTCCCTTGCCAAGCTGCCGTCTCTCGACGAATTACGTGGCAAGATCATCGGCATATTGAGTGCGCCGGCGACACGTATTGCCGGTGTGCTTCAGGCACCCGGTGGTCAGCTTGCCCGTGTCATGCAGGCCCGTGCCTCCCAGGGTGAGATTGCCGAGGCGGCATAAACGACCTGAACTGCAACATACTAAACCCAAACGGAAACGCTTACTAAAGCAGGAGATAGAATATGGCGACCAATCTCGAACAAATCGTTGAAGACCTGTCGGCTCTTACCGTCATTGAGGCGGCCGAGCTGTCAAAAATGCTTGAAGAAAAATGGGGCGTATCTGCTGCTGCTCCTGCGGCGGTTGCCGCAGTGGCGGACGCCGGCGGCGCCGCCGAAGAGGCGCAGGATTCTTTCGACGTCATCCTCACCGGATTCGGCGAAAAGAAAATCAACGTCATCAAGGAAGTCCGTGCCCTTACCGGCCTCGGGCTGAAGGAAGCCAAAGATCTCGTCGAGGGCGTGCCGAAAGCGCTCAAGGAAGGGGTCAACAAGGAAGAAGCGGACGCTGTCAAAAAGCAGCTCGAAGACGCTGGCGCGACGGTCGACATCAAGTAATGACCGTGCGGCATTTGTCCGTAAATACCCAACCCGGCCGGGCAGCGCATCGCGCTTTGCCCGCGTCCGGGGGAACAAGCATGTTACGCAATACCGTGCCGACCGAAGGTCTGCGCGGCGTCGCGTTTTGAAGATCCTGTAGCGGTTAAGAGGAATCGATGGCCAAGTCGTTCACACAGCGCAAGCGCATTCGCAAGAGTTTCGGTCGGATTACGGAAGTCGCGCCGATGCCGAACCTCATTGAGGTCCAGAAGGCATCCTATGACGGGTTCCTGCAGATCAATGTTCCAACAGCAGAGCGCGCAAGCGCGGGACTTAACGCGGTATTCGAGTCGGTTTTTCCGATCAAGGATTTTTCGGAAAAAGGCACGCTTGAATTCGTAAAATTTGAGCTCGAAAAACCCAAATACGATGTTGAGGAATGCCAGCAGCGCGGCGTGACCTATGCGGCGCCCCTAAAGCTGACACTTCGACTCGTTGTCTTCGATGTCGATGAGGAGACCGGCGCACGGTCGGTTCGCGACATCAAGGAGCAGGACGTCTATATGGGCGACATGCCGCTGATGACCGACAACGGCACGTTTGTCGTCAACGGCACCGAGCGCGTGATCGTCTCTCAGATGCATCGCTCGCCCGGCGTGTTCTATGATCACGACAAGGGCAAGACCCATTCTTCAGGCAAATTCCTGTTTGCCGCCCGGGTCATTCCGTATCGTGGATCGTGGCTGGATTTTGAATTCGATGCGAAGGATATCGTGCATGTCCGCATCGATCGCCGCCGCAAGCTGCCGGCGAGTACGCTGCTGATGGCGCTCGATTCAGTGGAAACTGAAAAGAAGCGCGCGGAAATGGCGGAAAATGGCGAACGGCTGATGCCGGACGATGCTGACGGCATGTCGCCAGAGGAAATTTTTGGCGAATTCTATGGCACGGTCATCTACACCGCGACCAAGGATGGCTGGAAAACCCCATTTGATCCCGAACTTTATCGCGGCGTCAAATTGACCAATGATCTGGTCAACGCCAAGGGCGGGAAAACGGTTGCCTCGGCTGGCGATCGGATGACCCCAAGAGCTGCGCAGAAGCTCATCGACGATGGGTTCAAGGAACAGCTGGTCCAGGATGAAGACTTGATCAGCCGTTATGTCGCGGAAGATATGGCAAATCTGGCAACCGGTGAAATCTTTGCCGAGGCCGGTGATGAGATTACTGAGGAATTGATCGAAGCGCTGCGCGAGGCCGGGGTCAAGGATATCCCGACGCTTGGGATCGACCACACCAATGTTGGCCCCCATATTCGCAACACGCTGGCGGTCGACAAAAATCGTACCCGTAACGAAGCGCTGATGGATATCTATCGCGTGATGCGTCCGGGTGAGCCGCCGACGCCAGAGACTGCGGAAGCGATGTTCAAATCCCTGTTCTTCGACCGGGAGCGTTACGATTTGTCAGCGGTCGGTCGCGTCAAGATGAATGCGCGACTGGATCTCGACTGCCCGGACACGATGCGTGTGTTGCGCAAGGAAGATGTCCTGGCTGTAGTCAAGATACTGGTAAATCTCAAGGACGGTCGGGGCGAGATCGATGATATCGATCATCTCGGCAACCGGCGTGTACGGTCGGTCGGCGAACTGATGGAAAACCAGTATCGCATCGGCCTGCTCCGCATGGAGCGGGCGATCCGCGAGCGGATGAGTTCGGTTGAACTCGATTCCGTCATGCCACAGGATTTAATAAACGCCAAGCCGGCAGCAGCAGCAGTACGAGAATTTTTCGGTTCTTCGCAGCTGTCGCAGTTCATGGATCAGACCAACCCGCTCAGCGAAATCACGCATAAAAGACGCCTTTCGGCGCTTGGGCCGGGTGGACTGACGCGTGAGCGCGCGGGCTTTGAGGTGCGCGATGTGCATGCGACGCATTACGGTCGCATCTGCCCAATTGAAACGCCGGAAGGGCCGAATATCGGGCTGATCAATTCGCTGGCGACCTATGCGCGCGTCAACCAGTATGGATTTATCGAAACGCCCTATCGTGTTGTCAAAAACGGCAAAGTGACGGAAGAGGTCACCTATCTGTCGGCGATCGAGGAAGGCCGTTACACGGTCGCACAGGCCAATGCGGAAATAGACAAGACTGGCAAGTTGGTCGAGGATCTTGTGAGCTGTCGAGCGGGTGGCGAGTTCGTCATGTCGCGGAGCGAGGATATCGATTTCATCGACGT